>CAIZGN010000491.1 GCA_903932505.1 Candidatus Hydrogenedentota bacterium | reverse complement strand
TGAACCGCATCGCTCTGGCTTCGTCCAGCGAAGAGGAAGGAAAAGCGTGACTGGTTTTGAACGGTGACGGGTATCGTCAACATCAGCGCCCCTATTGCCAATGCCAGTGTGGGTATGATCTGGATATGCATCAATCTATCCTGTGGTGGGTGGTGTAACGGGGGAAATCTTTGAAGGAAACCCCCAACAAGGGGTATCTTGTTTCAATACTATTGACTATCGGGCAAAGGGCGGCCTTGAGGCTTACTTGAATGACGTAACGGCGCTGGCAAGGCCAGTCCTGAGGTCATTCCAGACCACATCCGCCGTTTCTTTGAGCGTTCCCCATGCCTCGCCAGTGGACTCTTCCAATTCTTTCATCTTTGCAGCCGCCACATCCTGCTGGGCATGTAGGGCGTTGAGTTCCCCGGTATACCGAAGCTTGGCAAATGCCTTGGCTTTTTCCGCTTTGACGGCGAGCAGGTCAATTTGGGCACCCCACTCTTTTAGGTCCGATGCCAAACTATCGATGTATTCGTCTTTGGTGTTCATGATGTTGCCTTGGAGGTTGATTGAGGGGTGGTTGACCGCCTTGATTGACGCTGAGCTTCCCAGCCAAACCGTTTTTCAGAGTTTTCGGTGGGGGAAGTCGCCATGAGTCGTTTTGGACGCTGGAATACAGCTTATGCGCAACATTAGTTGCAGTCGGTACGGTAACGCACATAAAGTCGCTATGGAATGCCCAATAGTTATGTGCTATACCGCACTTACACCAACCCTAAATCCTGTTAAGCTGAACCCACTTCAATTCCCAGCCGATTGAACAATGTTCCAAATTGACCAACGACGAGACAGCGCTTATGACCAAACCCCATACCCCCCGGCAAAACCATCTTCTCGACGCCCTGCCCACCATCGAATTCGAGCGTCTGTTGCCCTACTTGGAGATGACCTCCATGCCACTGGGCAACGTCCTTTATGAATCTGGGGGCAAACTAAATTACGTGTATTTCCCCACGAATTGCATCATCTCGCTGCTTTACGTGATGGAGAATGGCGCATCGGCCGAAATCGCCGTGGTTGGCAATGAGGGCATCGTCGGTGTCGCGCTGTTCATGGGGGGGCAGACCATGCCGAACCGGGCCGTCGTGCAGAGTGCGGGACACGCCTACCGGTTGCGGGGAGCTTTGATGCAGCAGGAGTTTGACCGTTATGGGGTGCTGATGCGCCTGTTGCTACGCTACACCCAAGCGCTGATTACCCAGATGGCGCAAACGGCGGTTTGTAACCGGCATCACTCCGTGGACCAGCAACTATGCCGCTGGCTGCTGCTAAGCTTGGACCGGCTCTCCGCGCAGGAGTTGACCATGACCCAAGAACTGATCGCCAATATGCTAGGCGTGCGCCGCGAAGGCGTCACCGAGGCTGCCGGGAAATTACAAAAAGCGGGCTTGATTGATTACCGCCGTGGTCACATCAGGGTGCTGGACCGCCCGGGATTGGAAGCGCGGGTGTGCGAGTGCTATCAGGTGGTCAAGACGGAATTTGACCGGCTACTTCCAGACATTTCTGGCGTGGCCCATCATTCGGCAGTCAACCGAGAATAAGTGCGCTGTCGTACAGACGGCAACCGGTATCTGCCGTAGTGTGTATTTTTGCCAAGCGAACCCACCTTCCTTGGCAAACACTGGCTTTGGGATTTTCAACGAACACCCTCCCAATGCCGCCTACTCGTTTTCATTAAACATCGCAGGTGAGCCGTTGTGCCATCCACTTTAACCGTACTTGCCACCAACCGCCTGTTGACTGCCTTGCCCAACAAGGACCGCGCCCGCTTGCTAGATCATTGCGAACAGGTCGAACTCGGTATTTCCGAGACGCTTTACCGCGCAGGAGAACCCATCTCGCATGTTTACTTTCCGACCGGGAGCTTCATTTCCATGGTGATGCCGATAGATGACGGCGCGAGGCTGGAAGTGGGGTTGGTCGGCACTGAAGGGATGCTCGGAATCACCCTCATACTAGGGGCAGTTGCCGCACCGTTTGATGCCGTGGTACAGGGGGCAGGTTCAGCGTTGCGGCTCACGACAGCGGCATTTCTCGACGAACTCGCCCAAAGCCCCGCATTGCAAAAAGAATTGAAGCAGTACCTCTATGTGTCGATCACCCAGCTTGCGCAAACCGCCGCCTGCAACCGCTACCATGTGGTGGAGGCGCGGCTCGCCCGTTGGTTGCT
>CAIZGN010000490.1 GCA_903932505.1 Candidatus Hydrogenedentota bacterium | reverse complement strand
CCGAGCGCCGTGCAGTGGTGTTAATGAGCGATGCAGAACTAAATGAGGGCTCTGTTTGGGAGGCGGTAATGTTTGGTGCACACCATAAGCTTTCGAATCTAGTCGCGATAGTCGATGTCAACGGGCAGCAGGCCCTCGGATTCACGGAAGATGTGCTGAACACATCGCCTCTGGCAGATCGATGGCGCGCCTTCGGGTGGAATACTCATGAGGTTGATGGGCATGATCAACACGCTATTTCTGCTACTTTGCTGGGGTTGGATTGTAGGCAGGGTCCACCAAATGTGCTGCTTGCAGCTACGCGAGCGGGCAAAGGTGTCTCCTTCATGGAGCGACAAGTTAAGTGGCACTACTGGCCTATGAGCGAGGATGAGTTTCGTCAGGCCATGCAGGAGGTGGAGGGACTATGAGGGCCGCATTCATTAAGACCTTGACGGAGATCGCTGCAACAGATGATCGCCTTTTGTTTTTGACTGGCGATCTGGGATATGCAGCAATCGAACCGTTTGTAGAGAAGTTTCCGGGGCGCTTCTTCAATGTGGGTGTCGCGGAGCAGAATATGGTCGGGTTGGCTACAGGTTTGGCGCAGGCCGGCTTCATTCCGTTTGTTTATTCCATAGTTCCGTTTGCTGTCCTGCGACCTTATGAATTCATTAGGAACGGTCCGCTAAGCCACTACCTGCCAGTGAGAATTGTAGGTGTGGGTGGTGGGATTGACTATTCAACGAACGGAATCAGCCATTACGGATTGGAGGATATCGCGGTTATGAGGGCTCTACCGGGGATGACTGTGATTGCCCCAGGGGACGGTATGCAGGCGCGAACAGCTCTACAAAACACTTGGGACCTGCCAGGACCACTCTATTTCCGGCTTGGCAAGGATGATCGTATAGTGGTGCCAGGCCTGAATGGCCGCTTTAGTGCTACGGGCGTTGACGTTATCCGAGAGGGGACCGACATTCTCATCGCATCAATGGGGCCGATAGCATTGGAAGCGTTGAGTGCTGCTGACATCTTGGGCAGTCAGGGGTTCTCGTGCACAGTTGCAGTGGTTTCAACGTTAAGTCCTGCCCCAACCGAGGCTCTTGCGGACTTAATGCGGAGGCATCGGGTCTCCGTATCCGTTGAGGCTCACTTCATTAACGGCGGTCTCGGCTCTTTGATGGCGGAAACAATGGCTGAGCGAGGTGTTGGTGGTCGGCTTGCTAGATGTGGCGTTGATCGGCTGCCGGGAGGACTCTCCGGTTCGCCAGCCTACATGCACAACCACCTCAAAATCTCAGCCCCTCACATTGCCCGAGCTGCAGCGGGTGCCATGGCCCTAGTCCAATAAGCCTCCCCTACCAGTGTGAGAAAAAAGATAAGTGCCATTATAGCTTGCTACCGGGATGAGCCCGCCGTTCCCTTCATGTATGAACGGCTCAAGGTGGTCTTTAGCAAGATCGGTGTAGATTACGAAATAATTTTTGTAAATGACGCTAGTCCCGACAATGCGAAGGCTGTCCTGACACAGCTGGCATCGACTGACCCCAACTTGGTTGTCATTAATCACACAAGAAATTTCGGCTCGCAAAATGCCTTTACTAGCGGCATGCGAATAGCAACTGGAGATGCCGTTGTGCTGTTGGATGGCGACCTTCAGGATCCTCCTGAACTGATCGAACAATTTCACGCAAAGTGGGTTGAAGGATACGATGTTGTGTATGGAATTCGAACGCGGCGAGAGGCAACCGTTTTTCTACAATTGGCCTACAAGGCCTTTTATCGTGTGTTTCGTGCTGCGTCCTACATCCCAATGCCCTTGGATGCAGGCGACTTTTCGCTCATCGATAGGAAAGTTGTTGTCGAGTTGGACAAGCTACCAGAGAACAACCGATTCATGCGTGGACTGCGAACTTGGGTGGGGTACAAACAGATAGGAGTCCCTTATGTGCGACCAGAGAGAATGTTTGGACGTACGACCAATTCGCTATTCAAGAATTTGGATTGGGCCCGGAAAGGCATTCTGAGCTTTTCGTATGCTCCGTTGGATCTGATCGTTTGGTTAGCATCCTTTACTGTGATTGCCGCAGTGGTAGGCTCGATTGCTCAGGTGATTTACAAGCTGCGACATCCCGAGATGGT
>CAIZGN010000489.1 GCA_903932505.1 Candidatus Hydrogenedentota bacterium | reverse complement strand
CTTCAGGTCATTTGCAGAGATTGCGTTCACATTGATCGCTCCTTTTATCGCACTATGAAGCGTATTATAGAAAATGCGATACGTGGTGGCAAGTCGGCGCCATCTTTAGGCGCCACCCCGGGATGGGACACGTTCCTGCCAGCCTTTACTTCACAAAGCCGCTTTTCAATCGAATTTCATATAGACGCGCCGAAGTGCAGGCCCTGATCGCCAGATTTCTATGCGGCAAGAAGTCGTCTTGGACGGATCAGGCTTTCGGCAGGGATGCCCAGTTTCTCGTGCAATTTCCAGATCATATTACAAGAGTAGGAAAAATGCGCCGTAGACGGCTGGTGCGGCCCAGTCGTCTTGCGGAACCGAGGAAAACTCACTGAGGACCGGACCGGCATGGCCGGCGGCAACGGCTTTACCGGGCGATCGAACGCGCTTCTGTCCCGCCCTGAATCCCTTACCCCCCTTCACTGCCACGTCAACGCACGCTTTGACTGAACGCAAACCGGCTGGCCGCGCCTCGCACAAATCGAGGCACGCTGCCAACGGCAAGCTCAGAGCGTGGCGAATTCATTTGAAATTCGAGCGCGCCCTGCGGCCTTCGTGCACCGACTCCGATCCAGACGACTGCTCCTACTTTCCAGACTTGGCCTTCACATCGGGCTTCTGCTTGGCAATCACCAGCTTTTTCAGATTTTCGTATTTTCCCGCAGGAACGATGTTGCGTGTGACCAGATTCGCCTTGGTCAGATAGGGGCGCCCGGCGATGATCTTGTCGGCTTCTTCATCCATGATGTCCGGAAGCTTCTTCAACTGCGCCTTGCTGGCGCTGTTGATGTCCACGGGTTTGACCTCGGCAGCGGGTTTTGCAGCCTTGGCGCCTTTGTCCGCCGGCTTGGGAGCGCTGCCGACCTTCGCTTCTCCGGCCGTCGCGGGCTTGGTTTCAGCGGCTAGGGCGTAGTTGCTCGAGAGCAGCAGTGTCGCGGCCAACAGTGCGGATTGGATCAGGTTGCGATTCATCAAAATCTCCTGGAATTACATCCGTTGCGATGGTACTTGGGACTGCGCCCGAGACTCAATCCCTGCGGACGTCTCCCTTACCAAAAAAAACAACCCGGTAGCGTCGTCGCCGCCGGGTTGCGTCTTGCTGCACTTTCCACTGCCGGGGCTGGACTTACCTTGCCCCGGCTAGCTTGACGCGATCTAACAGCGATCGCCCTACTTGTTGTGCACAGCCTTGATATCCGCCGTCTTGCCCGCAAGGTGGCAAAGCGTGCAGGTCTCGACCTTGGCCAGCGCGGTGGTGCGCGCTTCATAGATCGCTCCGCCATTTTGCGTCATATGCGTCTTCGCCAGGTCCGAATCGTGGCACGAGAAGCAAGCCGTCGCGATCGGCGAATTCACCAAGGTTGTAGCTGCAGCGGCCGTCGTCGCCTTGGTGTTGACGTTGTAGCTGAAGCCAGAACCATAGGCAAGGTCCTGCGTCACGTAAGGCGAGAACTGATACTTCGTGGTCGAGGTGCTGGCGAACGTGCCAGTTGCG
>CAIZGN010000488.1 GCA_903932505.1 Candidatus Hydrogenedentota bacterium | reverse complement strand
GGGAGGGCAGACAGGAATGTCTGCCCCACTATCGTTAGTGCAAATGGAACCGCCGCCGGGTGGGTGGTTCCCGGCGGCGGCATTTTTGGGGTATTACGAATGTCTTATTCGACTGTTACGCTCTTGGCAAGGTTGCGGGGCTGATCGACGTCGCAGCCCAGGTTGGCGGCGATGTAGTAGGCCAGCAGTTGCAGCGGAACCGCGACAAGGATCGGGCTGAAGGCTTCGAAGCATTCAGGGATGTAGATGACATCTTTGCTGTGGGCTTGAATGGACTTGTCGCCTTCGGTGGCCACGCTGATGATGAGTCCCTTGCGGGCGGCGATTTCCTGAATGTTTGACACCATCTTGTCATAGGTTTCGCCCTTAACCGCGATGCAAATCACGGGGAAGGTTTCGGTGACCAAGGCAATCGGGCCGTGCTTCATCTCGCCTGCGGCGTAGCCTTCGGCGTGGATGTAGCTGATTTCCTTGAGCTTCAGGGCACCTTCAAGCGCGGAGGGGAAGTTGACGTTGCGGCCCAGGAAGAAGCAGCCCACCGCGTCGCGATATTCGGGACGGTTGGCGAGTTCTTTGATCTTGTCCTGGTTATTGAGGATTTCATCGACCTTGTCCGGGATCTGGCGCAGGTGGGTGATGAGTTCCTTCGCTTCGACCTTGCTCAACACGCCGCGCGTTTCGCCGAGCCAAATGGCAAAGAGGGCGAACGCCATACACTGGGAGGTGTAGGCCTTCGTGGAGGCGACGCCGATTTCGGGGCCGGCTTGCTGGTAGACCACACCGTGCGATTCGCGCGCGACGGAGGAACCCACCGCGTTGACGATGGCGGCCACTTGTGCGCCACGGCTCTTGGCGATGCGGATGGCTTCCAGCGTGTCGGCGGTTTCGCCGGACTGCGAAACGGGGATCATGATGCTGTTTTCGGGGATGACCGGGTCACGATAGCGGAATTCGGAGGCGAGGTCGAGTTCGACGGACACCTTCGCGAATTTCTCGATGAGGAACTTGCCGACCATGCCGGCATGCCAAGCGGTACCGCAAGCAACGACGAAGATCTTCTTGCAAGCCTTCAGTTCGTCCTTGGAAATGTTCATGTCGGTGAGCTGCACTTCGTCGGAGCCTTCATGCACACGACCGCCGAGCGTATTGCGCAGCACGGCCGCCTGCTGATGGATTTCCTTGAGCATGAAGTGCGGGTAGCCTTCTTTCTCGGCGGCCGCATCGTCCCATTCGATGTTCTTCACTTCCATCTGAACCGGATTGCCGTTGACGTCTTCCACTTTGACGCCCTGACGGGTGATTTCGCATACATGGCCGTTTTCGATGTACATGACCTTGCGGGTGTACTTCATGATGGCGGGCACGTCGGAACCGATGTAGCCTTCGTTTTCGCCGAGACCGACGATGAGCGGGCTGCCATGACGCGCGGCGACGAGGACATCGGGCTGATCTTTGCAGATGACGCCGATGGCATAGGCCCCTTCGCAATCCTTGAGCGCGCGCTTGACGGCGGCAAAGAGGTCGCCCTGGTAGTACTTGTCGACCAGGTGGGCAATGACTTCGGTATCGGTCTGGCTGCGGAACTCAATGCCGGTGGCCTTGAGCTGCTCGCGCAGTTCGTAGTAGTTCTCGATGATGCCGTTGTGTACGACGGCAATCGTCTTGGCGACGTTAAAGTGCGGATGCGAATTGACTTCGCTCGGCACGCCGTGGGTGGCCCAACGGGTATGACCGATACCGGTCTGCCCAAGAAGCGGACTTTCTTCCAGCTTCGCATCAAGGATTTTCAGCTTGCCCAGGCTCTTGATGCAGCCCAAGCCGTCCTTGTTAACCACCGCCACGCCCGCGGAGTCGTAGCCCCGATATTCGAGCCGGTGCAGGCCGGTCATGATTACTTCAACCGGGCTCTTGTCGCCGATATAACCTACAATTCCGCACATGATCCCTTTTTCCTTTCTCGATCGCAAACAGTTGTTGTCATCTAGCGCTGCATGACAAATGCGTGCAGCGATTTATAGGATGAACCCGTCCGCAAGGGAACGGGTTCATCCGCAGGGCTTACTTGTAATAGGCCTTGGCCTGGTCGAGGGTCATGCCCGTGTAATCGGTGGCATGCCCAGCTTGTCCGAAGCCGTTCATCCGCTTTACATAGACTTCATAGGCCGCGTCGCGCGCGGGCTTGAGGTAATCGCGCGGGTCAAACTTTTCAGGCTTTTCAGCGAAGACTTTGCGGATGGCACCGGTGATGGCCAGGCGGCTGTCAGTATCCACATTGATCTTGCGCACGCCGTGCTTGATGCCGTCCTGGATCTGCTCGATGGCGATACCAAAGGTTCCGGGCATCTTTCCGCCGAACTGATTGATGACGTCGACCAGTTCTTGCGGAACCGAGCTGGAGCCGTGCATCACCATGTGGCAATTCGGCATGCGCTCGTGGATCTGATGGATGCGTTCCATCGCGAGGACGGGAGGCAGCACTTCGCCGGTCTTGGGGTCTTTGCGGCCGGACTTGTACGCGCCGTGGCTAGTGCCGATGGCAACTGCGAGGGCATCAAGACCGGTCAACTGCACAAACTCTTCGGCTTGCTTCGGATCGGTGAGGTGGTCGCTGACTTCTTCGTCGCTGAGTCCAGCGCCGTGTCCGTCTTCGATGCCGCCCAGCACGCCCAGCTCGCCTTCAACGGTAACGCCGAGGGGATGGGCAAATTCGACGACACGCTTGGTGATTTCGACGTTCTGCTCGTAGGTGTTCGGCGTCTTGCCGTCTTCCGCCAGCGAACCGTCGATCATGACCGAGGTGAAGCCCAGCGCGATGGCTTCCTTACAGGTTTCAAGGCTATTACCATGATCCAAGTGCATGGAGACCGGAATCTGCGGAAATTCTTCCGCAGCGGCTTCCATGAGCTTCTTGAGGTAAATCATTTTGCTGTACTTGAGCGCACCACGGCTGGCCTGGATAATCACCGGGCTGTTGGTGTCGTTCGCCGCTTGCATAATGGCCTGGATTTGTTCCATGTTATTCACATTGAACGCGCCCACGCCATAGCCGCCCTTCGCGGCTTCATCGAGGATTTGTCGCATCGGTACGAGTGGCATAATTGGTATTCTCCTTTTTGCGGCAATTACTGAAGATTGCGGGGCCTGCCCTGCAACACATGGGGAAAATCGGCGCCTTAGTGGCCTTGCGACCGGTTTGAAATGGACCCCACAGGTGCCCACACCGGATATGCGTCCGTCTTGGGGACGCCGCAATTCCTGCGCAACAAGTGGCGAAATTGTACTACAATGGTGCCTGGAACTGCAAATTATCCAAACTTCGGGCGCTTGGGATGGGAAAAACCGCGCTGTTCACGGAATTCCGTTACCCGAATTGGACCCACACCTGCCTCTCTCGGGGGCCATCAAATTCGCAGAAATAGAGCGACTGCCAGGTACCCAATTGCAGTTGTCCCTTTTCAATGAGGACGGTGGCGCTCGAACCCATGAGGCTGGCCTTTACATGCGCAGCAGTGTTTCCCTCGGCGTGCGCATAGTTGCCCCGCCACGGTGCCAATCGATCTAGCACCCCATCCATATCCGCCACCACGTCGGGGTCTGCGTTTTCGTTGATGGTGATGCCCGCCGTCGTGTGGGGAATGAACACATGGGCAACGCCGTCCTGCACCCCCGCCCGGACGGCCAATTCCTGCAAGCGGGATTCGATGGGGATAAACTCGCAGCGTTTTCGGGTTCGTATGGAAAAACGTTCCATGGATATCGTCTCCATATATTGAAAAGTAAACCGCGCCAAGAGGTTGCGGCTCCCCCATGGTACGCGATACCATACGGCGAGTGCCACGGCGACTTGGAAATGCTTTCGTAGAAGAGGTTTCCAACCTCTTCTAAGAACAGCAGGGTGCCGTGTTACGATGAACCGGAATGTAACCCATGCTGGAAGGAACCGCCCCATGTTGAAACAGCGCCTCACCCATCCCGATATCCTCGAAGCACTGGCCTCTGCAGGCCATGGCTCGAAGATACTGATTGCGGATGGCAATTATCCTGCCAGCACCTGTCTGGGGGACAATGCCGGGCTGGTCTACCTTAATCTTGCACCCGGCAAACCAACCGTGACCGAGGTGTTGGATATTCTGCTCACGGCCGTCCCGATCGAGGAAGCCGCAGTCATGTCGCCGGGTGAAGGCCCGGAACCCACCATCTTTCAGGAGTTCCGCAGCCTCTTGCCGGAGATGCCGCTGACGAAGTACGATCGTTTCGAGTTTTATGAAGAAGCCTCCGGGCCGGAAACCTGTCTGCAAATTGTCACCGGCGAACAACGCATTTATGCAAACCTCTTGTTGACCATCGGCGTAGTGACGCCATAGGGAAAGGAACGCAATACCATGGGCAACGATTCAGCGCCACGCGCACTTATTACGGGAGTCACAGGGCAGGACGGGTCTTATCTGGCGGAATTGCTGCTGGATAAGGGCTATGAGGTGCACGGCGTGATCCGGCGTTCCAGCACCCTGCCCTTCGAGCGCATTCGCCACATCCAGGACCGCATCAACATCGTAAACGCAGATCTTGGCGATCAGGTTTCCATGATCGATGTGATTTCCGAAGTGCGGCCCCGGGAAGTCTACAATCTGGCGGCGCAGTCCTTTGTGCCCACCTCGTGGAAACAGCCCATTTTGACAGGTGAAACCACCGCGCTGGGCGTCACGCGCGTGCTTGAGGCAATTCGTTTGGTCGACAAGTCCATCCGCTTCTATCAGGCTTCCTCCAGCGAGATGTTCGGACATGTTCGCGAAACACCGCAAACGGAGTTGACGCCTTTTTATCCCCGCAGCCCCTATGGTGTGGCCAAGGTCTATGGCCATTGGATTACGGTGAACTATCGCGAAAGCTACAACCTGTTCGCTTGCTCGGGCATCCTCTTCAACCACGAATCGCCCCGGCGCGGCCTCGAATTTGTGACGCGCAAGGTGACCGATGCCGTGGCGCGCATCAAGTTCGGCCTGCAGGACGAGTTGCGTCTCGGCAACCTCGACGCCAAGCGCGATTGGGGTTTTGCGGGCGACTATGTGCGCGCGATGTGGCTCATGTTGCAACAGGACGAGCCCGGCGATTACGTCATATCGAGCGGAACGACCCATACCGTGCGTGCGATGTGTGAAGTAGCCTTTTCGCATGTCGGTCTTGATATGAACGACTTCGTGAAGGTTGATCCCAAATTCTATCGGCCCGCCGAGGTCGAGCTGCTGCTGGGCGATTACGCGAAAGCGAAAAAAGCGCTCAATTGGGATCCGGAAGTCAGCTTCGAGCAACTCATCCGCATGATGGTGGATGCCGACGTGAAACGCGTGGAGAAGGAACTCCGGGAAACGGATGCCCCATGACAGAACGCCGGGCTTTGGTCACCGGCGCGACCGGTTTTGTAGGTCGGCGACTGACCGCGTATCTCGCAGACCGTGGATGGGATGTCGTGGGTTGCGGTATGCCGCCCGAACCGGGGGTTCTCGCTTGCGATGTGCGCGACGAGGCCCAACTGGACGAGGTACTGGAAGCTGCGGGCGAGGTGTCGCATGTGTTTCACCTCGCCGCGATTGCGTTTGTGCCGCAGGCCACCCGCGAGCCGGATCTCGCCTTTTCCGTCAACCTCCAAGGCACCATTCGTCTCATCCACAAGATGCTGGCACGAGTCCCGCGTGCACGCCTGCTTTTTGTGAGTTCCAGCGAAGTCTATGGCCCGCCGCAACAACTCCCCATGGATGAAGCGCACCCGCTGAATCCCGGGAATCCCTACGCCATCTCAAAAATGGCGGCTGACCTTTATTGCAGTTTTTCGGCACGGGCGCACGGGCTTGATGTGGTGTGTGCCCGCCCCTTCAATCATTCCGGCGCGGGTCAGACCGGCGATTATGTGCTCCCGAATTTCGCCCGGCAAATCGCCACCATCGAAGCCGGTCAGAAACCCCCGGTGATCGACGTCGGAAACTTGGAAGCCGCCCGCGATTTCTCACACGTCACCGATGTCCTGCGCGCCTACGAGGCCTTGGCGCTCAAGGGGCATTCTGGCGAAGCCTACAACATCTGCTCCGGAAGTGCTGTGACCATTCAAGAGGCGCTCAACCTCCTGTTATCCATGGCGAAATGCCCCATTGAAGTGCGTCAGGATCCGGCGCGGATGCGCCCCAGCGATGTGCCCGTGGCCTATGGCAGTTCTGAAAAACTCCGGGCCCACACGGGATGGACACCGGAAACCAGCCTCAAAGATTTGTTGCAGGAACTTCTGGATTACTGGCGGGGGCAGGTGTAGGCGAAGGGAAAAACATCCCCCGGTGCTCCGCACCACCCCCTTCGAAGGGGGATTTT
>CAIZGN010000487.1 GCA_903932505.1 Candidatus Hydrogenedentota bacterium | reverse complement strand
AACTTGGCGACGAACCAAATTCTCCGCAACAGGGATGGCGGCTTGGAAGCGGGGTTCACTTCAGGCTCTTCAGAATCCATAGGAATATCTCCACGTACAAGGGAAGGATACTGGAATGGCGCAAAAAAAGAAAGTATCGCTTGCCCGGGAGGCGCACGGAGCCTATACTGTGGATGTGCGCGTGTTCAGGCGCATGAGGAATCCTTTGCGTGACGGCGCGAAATGACGACAGATTCAACCAGGCTGGAAGGTCAAGAGAAAGGGTATGTTCATGCATGCAAGCAACTGGAGATGGATTAGTCTGGTGGCGCTCTGCGCCGGTATGCCCGGACAGTACGCCAACGCGGAGGACACATCGATGCAACTGACGTATGACACCCCGGCTGAAGGGTGGAACGCCGCCCTGCCACTGGGTAATGGCCGATTGGGCGCGATGGTTTTTGGTGGTGCGGCCCGGGAGCGCATCCAGCTCAATGAAGGCTCGCTGTGGTCCGGCGGGCCACAGGACGCGGACAATCCGGAGGCGCTCAAACACCTCGAGGAAGTGCGCCAGTTGCTCAAGGACGGCAAATACACCGAGGCCCAGGAACTCACCATCAAGACGATGGTATGCCGAGGGCCAGGATCCGGAACCGGCGAGGGGGCCTATATCGACTATGGCTCCTATCAAACGCTGGGCGACCTTATGTTCACCTTCGACAAGACCGAAGCGCTTCCCGAGCAATATACGCGCACGCTGGACTTGGACCGCGCGGTGGCATCCGTTTCCTACACGGCGAAGGGCGCGAAGGTTCGGCGTGAACTATTCTCGAGTGCCGCCGACCAGGTGCTGGTGATGCGGTTTGAGACGGAAAACCCGGACGGCCTGTCTTTCGAGGTCCTTTTCGATCGCGACCCGATCCGCGCGTCTCGGCCCTGGAAGAATGATTCACGCATTGAGCCTTTCCCCGACCACAAGGAGAAGGAGCAACCGCAAGTGGCGAAGCCCCGGGGCGATGACACCCTGATTCTGTCCGCCCGCGCGTGGAACGGCAAGGGCATGCGCTACGAGGCGAGGCTCAAGATCATTCCCGAAGGGGGCAAGGTTCGCGCCAAGGGCCAAACGCTTGAGGTGCGCGGCGCGAAAGCGGTGACCCTGTTGCTCGCGGCGGACACGGACTATCGCGGGGATGACCCAACGGCGGTCTGTGACGACCGCATCGGAAAGGCGGCGGCGAAAAGTTACGCAGATCTGCTGGCCGCGCACATTGCCGATTATCAGTCACTCTTTCACCGGGTGCAGCTTGATCTGGGGCATACCGAGGCGGCGACACGCCCCGTGGTGCAACGGCTGAAGTCCTCCGTGGAAGGTCCGGCGGATCCGGCCCTGGCTGCGCTGTATTTCCAGTTCGGTCGCTACCTGCTGATTTCGAGTTCGCGCCCGGGCGGCATGCCCGCCAACCTGCAGGGCATCTGGAGCGACCACTTCACCACGCCGTGGGGGGCCGATTATCACCACAACATCAACGACCAGATGAATTACTGGCCGTCTGAAGTGGGCAACCTTGCCGAGTGTCACGAGCCATTCCTTAAATTCATCGACAGCCTGCGTGTGCCGGGTCGCAAGACCGCACAAGTTCACTATGGCGCGAAGGGTTGGGTGGTCCACACGATTTCGAATGTGTGGGGATTCACCTCGCCGGGCGAGCATCCCGGTTGGGGACAATTCACGGCGGCGGGCGCGTGGCTTTGCCAGGATCTCTGGGAACACTACGCCTTCAACGGCGACGTGGAATACCTGCGCTGGGCCTACCCCATCATGAAAGAATCCGCGCAGTTCTACCTTGATTTTCTCATCGCGGAACCCAAGCACGGATGGTTGGTGACCGCCCCGTCGAATTCGCCGGAAAACAAGTTCCGCACGGCGGACGGGCAGGAAGCCAATGTCTGCATGGGCCCTTCGATGGACATGGAGATTCTCTGGGATCTCTTCACGAACTGCATCGAGGCCTCGAAGGTGCTCGGCGAGGATGAAGCCTTCCGTGCCACCCTGGAAAGCACCCGCGTAAAGCTCGCGCCGCTGCAAATCGGGAAATACGGCCAGTTGCAGGAATGGCTTGAAGATTTCGACGAGACGGAACCCGGACATCGCCACATGTCGCACCTGTTCGCGCTGCATCCCGGCCATCAAATCACCCCGCAGGGCACCCCCGAGCTGGCGAAGGCGGCACGCGTTTCCATCGAGCGACGCCTTGCCAATGGCGGCGGGCATACGGGTTGGAGTCGCGCGTGGATCACCAACTTCTGGGCGCGACTGGGCGAGGGTAATCTTGCCGAAGAAAATCTGCGCGCGCTGTTCGCCAGGTCGACCATGCCCAACATGTTCGACAACCATCCGCCCTTCCAGATCGACGGAAATTTCGGGGCCACGGCAGCTATCGCCGAGATGCTGCTGCAGAGCCATGCTGGCGAGGTGGTATTGCTCCCGGCCCTGCCCAAGGCTTGGGCGGATGGGCAGGTCAGCGGGCTTCGTGCACGAGGCGGATACGAAGTCGGCATCACTTGGAAAGCGGGCGCGCCGGTGAACGCCACCATCCGCGCCACCCAGAAAGGAATCCTCCATCTGCGCTGGCCTGAAGGCAGCGTGGCCTCGCAGACCGAGATCGATGGAAAACCGGCGATGATAGAAAACGTAGCTCAAGGACAAACAGCCATAACGCTCGAGGCGGGACAAACCCTGACCTTGAATTTCCAAAAGGGTTAGCCGAAAAAACAGCGTGCGGGAGGGCAGCCGGGGACGGTTGCCCTCCCGTGCTGCGTTTTTTGGTGGTTGAACAAAATCCCGTCTCGCGGGTTATAGGGGTAGAAGTCTTTCGCGAAGACGAGTGCGCACTGGATTGGAAAACGACATGAACCAAAACAATTTAAGTCAAACCGCATGGGTGGGTGAGGCGATGCAACGCTTCGAAGGCCCCTTATTGCGTTACGCGGCCAGTGTTTGCGGCGATGCCGAGCTGGCGCGGGACGTGGTGCAGGACGCTTTCATCAAGCTGTGTGAAGCTGATCGCACGAAGATCGGCGAGCGCCTCGCACCCTGGCTCTACACGGTGGTCCGAAACCGGGCCATCAACGTACGCAGAAAGGAGGCCCGTATGGCGCCTTTGTATGAAGGGCAGGCCGAGGCCCTGGCCAATGGTCAGGACGGGCCGGGCGAGGTGGCGCAGAAGAAAGAAGCCCACCGCCTGGTCTCCGGCGCGCTCCGGCAATTGCCCGGAAACCAGCAGGAGGCCTGCCGGTTGAAATTCCAGAATGGCCTCACCTACCGCGAAATCAGTGAAATCATGGGCGTCTCGCTCGGCACGGTCAGCAATCTCATTGCCCAGGCCCTCGATGCGGTACGCCTCGAATTGCAGGCCAAAAACGGCCTGGCCCAGGAGGGCTAACCATGAATACCTCTATCGATCGTGAAAAATTGACCGCCTATGTGCTGGGCGAATTGGATGCCGCCGAGCGGCCAGTTGTCGAAGCCGCCTTGGCGGCGGACGAAGCCTTACGGGCACTGGCGGAGGAGCTTCGGACGGCGGCGTTGTGGACGCAGGACGTGTTTGCGCAGGAACCTTCTCTATCGCTGGAAGCTGAGCAGCGTGTGCGCGTGCAGCAACAAGCGGAACGGGCCGCCACGGAGAATGTGGTGCCGATGCAACGCAAGTTCTGGCCGGTGGCGTTGAAATGGGCCGCAGCAGCGATGGTGGTCGCGCTGCCCGCGCTGGTCGTCTATTCGCAACTTGCGAAACCCCAAAGTTCAGGAAAAGAGAAGGGGGAACTGCTCCTCGCGGAAGGCCCGAAAGACAAGGAAGTTGTGATGCTGGCTCCGCCCTCGGCGAACCGCGAAAAGCTGGAGGAAGCCAAGCCCGCAGTGCCCCAGCAAGCAGTCACTGACCAACCAGCCTTATCGCCGCCTGTAAGTGCGAAGGCAAAAGCCGCAAAGCCGGAGGCCGCCCCGGCCACGGCCGCTGCGCCAACGCCGCAGTCTCTGTACGGGATATCCTCTGCCGCCCCCGCACCTTCCATGGGCGAACAGGAAACCCGCTTAGGTGTGCGAGCGGATTTCTACGGGCAGGTCGAGGGTGCGGTCAGAAGATCGGTCGCCCCGCAAGAGGGCAAGCCAGACGCCGCCTCTCAGGTGCAGCTCGAGTCTTTGGGGTACATACGAGGGCCCCAGTCCCCCCCCCCACCCAACCCCTACAATGACCCGTCAAAGAATTACTGGCCGGGACACAACACGGAAGCCTACGCGCCCATCGTTGAGAATCCTTTCCTTGCGGTGACGCAGAATCCGCTGTCGACCTTCTCGATTGACGTGGACACGGCTTCGTACTCGAACCTGCGCCGCTTCCTCGAGCAAGGGTCGGTTCCTCCGCCGGATTCGGTACGCATCGAGGAGTTGGTGAATTATTTTACCTACAATTACGAGCCGCCGAAGGACAAGGAAACGCCGTTCGCTGCGCGGGTGGCGATTGCGGACTGCCCGTGGAAAACCGAGCACCGCCTAGCGCGCATCGGCATCAAGGGCTGGGAAATGCCCGCTCAGGAGCGCCCGGCGAGCAACCTTGTGTTCCTGCTCGATGTGTCCGGTTCGATGCAGCCGGAGAACAAGCTGCCGCTGGTGAAGAAATCGATGCAGATGCTGGCGAACAAGCTGGACGAGCGCGACCGCGTGGCCATCGTGGTCTACGCCAGTTCTTCGGGCATGGTCTTGCCTTCGACGCCGGGCGATCAGAAGGGGGCGATCCTAGAGGCCATCGGACGCCTGGAAGCCGGGGGTTCGACCCAAGGCAGCGCGGGCATCAAGCTGGCCTATGAAACCGCCGTGGGGAACTTCATCAAGGGCGGCGTGAATCGCGTCATTCTCTGCACCGACGGTGACTTCAACGTCGGCGTGACCAACGAGGGCGACCTCACCCGCATCATCGAGGGGAATGCCAAGAGCGGCGTGTTCCTGTCCGTGCTGGGCTTCGGTATGGGCAACCTCAAGGACTCGATGATGGAGAAACTGGCCGATAAGGGCAATGGCAACTACGCCTACATCGACACGGAAAACGAAGCGCGCAAAGTGCTGGTCGACCAGATGCAGGGCACGCTGGTGACCATCGCCAAGGACGTGAAGATCCAGATGGAGTTCAATCCGGCGTTGGTGTCGGCCTACCGGTTGATCGGTTATGAAAACCGGATGCTGCGGGCCGAGGATTTCAACGATGACAAGAAGGATGCGGGCGAGATCGGCGCAGGCCACACGGTGACGGCGCTGTATGAGATTGTGCCTGCGGGGCAGTCCGTGCCGACCCCGGCCGTGGACGCCTTGAAGTATCAACAAACACCGGTCGCCGCCCCGGTTCCTCCATCGACCAGTGGCGAAATGTTCACGCTGAAGATCCGGTACAAGAAGCCGGACGGCGATGTGAGCACCAAGCTCGAATTCCCGATTCGCGACGAGGGCATGAAATACGCCCAAGCCGACCCGGACTTCAAGTTCGCAGCGGCAGTGGCGGCGTTTGGCATGATTCTGCGCGGCTCGGAAAACAAGGGCAATGCCAACCTGAGCGCGGTGCAGGAACTGGCTCAGGAAGGACGTGGGAACGACCCGAATGACTATCGACTTGAGTTTATCCGGCTGGTCGCGAAGGCCGCAGCGCTGCAGCCATCCCCACCGCCCCTGCCCCTTCCAAAACTCATCGAATAAGGCCTGCGCGCGGGGAAGCCTTTCTTCGGAAAACGGGAAGGGCTTCCCCCCCTTTTTCTCTCGGTTCGACTAGCTGAGAAAAGGTCGCAGTGCTTCTTTGTTCGATTGGATCCAGTCCACGATGTCCCTGAAAATCTCTGCGGTGGTGCGTTGCGGCTTCCAGCCGGTCGCCTGAGTCACCTTGCGGCAATCGGAGAGGTAGAGGGGAATGTCGGCGGCGCGATTAGCGGGTTCCGACGCCATGTCAAGACGGACGCCGGTAAACTCTTGGCAGAGGGTGGTCATTTCGCAGAGCGAGGCGCTGATCTCCGGGCCACCCCCCACGTTGAAAGTCTGCCCGCCGAGCGTGTCCAGATGCGCGATCTGGTACAGCACAAGCTGGAGCAGATCGTCGATGTGGAGCAGATCGCGCACCTGTTTGCCCTGGCCGCCATAGCCGATGTATTTCAGCGGGCCACCGTAGATATGCCGGGCCGCCCACAACACGGCGACGCCCTGATCCACCTTGCCCATCTGCCACGGGCCGGTGATGACACCGCAGCGGTTGACGATACTGCGCAGGCCGTACATGGCGGCGTATTCCTGCAGCATGAGCTCGGAACACAACTTGGTCGCGCCATAGAGGGAACGAACGCCCTCCAATGGAAACGCCTCCGAAAATCCGTGTTCAGAGACGCCCGGCACCGTTTGATCAGGCGCGAGTTCGAGCCGTGTCTCACTTTCACGATAGCGCAGACCGGCGATGGTCTCCATCGGGTAGACCCGACTGGTGGAGAGGAAAATGAGGCCCGCGCCGCGTTTCCGCGCGTATTCAAGACAATGCAATGTGCCGGTGAGGTTGGTGTGGACGACATAATCCGGGGCACCATCATGCCCGGCAAGTACGGAGGGTTCCGCGCTGCATTCGATGATGAGGTCCACGGGACCAACGGCTTCGAGATCAGCCGGTTGCCGGATGTCGCCGTGCAGGAACTCGACGCCTGCGGCGCGCAATCGCGGCACATTCAACTCTGAACCACGCCGCTTGAGATTGTCCAGGGCGACCACGCGCGTTTCGGGGAAATGCGTCCGCGCACCCATGGCAAGGCGCGAGCCCACAAAGCCCGCGCCTCCCGTCACCAGAATGGTCTTCACGTTTGCCGCTCCGTTCAATAGCGAACCGCCACGGGCTTTCCGCTTTTCGCCGATTCAATCTCCGCTTCCACCAGCTGCACACTTTGCAGGGCGGATTCGGGCGTCACGATATCCGACCCTTGCCCCTTGGCGAGGCAATTGACGAAGTGCTGGAGTTCGTGGGTGTATCCGTCGCCCTTGGGCACACGGACCGCACGCGACTTTCCCTTCTCGGGATACAGGGTCAGGGTAAGGGTCTTGTCCAGATCGAGACTGGCACGTTCCATCATGATCGAGAAGGTCATGCCGAAGGGGAATCCGGGCGCATACTCCCACGCGCCTTCCGCCATCACCAGTTTATCCTTGCCATAATCGTAGGTGGTCACGATATGGTCATAGCCACCGGGGCTCACGCTCATGCCGGTGCTGCGCACCGCCTTGGGTTTTCCGAAGAGATACTGGACGAAATCGACATCGTGAATATGCAGGTCAAGGGCGGCGAGACCACTGCACTTGGCCGTGTGCAGCCAGTTGTTCCAACTCCAGGTGGGCTTGCTGCCGACCCGGAAGAATCGCGCCGAGCGCACCGCGCCATACTCGCCGCTCAACACAATCTCGCGCGCCTTGGCGTAGTGCGGCCAGAAGCGGATGCAGTGCGCGAGGAAAAGCTGTTTGCCGGAACGCTTGGCGGCCTGCACCATTTTCTTGCACTCGTCCGAGGTGCGCGCCATGGGCTTCTCGCAGATGACGTGCTTTCCGACGGCAAGGGCGGCGCAGGAGAGTTCGGCATGCAGGTGTGTGGGCAGACACACGTCGATAACATCGATCGCGGGGTCTGCCAGAATTTCCTTAGCCTTGTCATAAATCCGCAGGCCGGAGAGGTCACGTTTGCCAAAGACCCCGATGTCCCCCTGACGCTTTTTCTCATCGATATCGCACACCGCCACAACGCGCGCGCCCTTCACCTTTTCATATGCGCCCATGTGGCAATTGCCCATACAGCCCAGTCCAATAATACCAACCCGCAGCGTCATGACGAAATCCTCTCCTTGTTTGTTTCACAATCCAAACGGCCTCCGCCGCCTGCGAAGTATAGGCGATTGCCGCGACAAAATGCACAGGACAAGCACCCGAAAAAATATGCTAAACTATGGGTCGCATCCCGGTGGAAAACCATGAAACACGCCGGTGCGCAGGCTCTTATGGATTCACCGCATGTGTTTTTCGATATGGCGGCCGTGATTTCGGCGGCTGCGCTCCTGTCCTGGCTGTCGCTCATGTTTCGGCAGCCGGTAATCTTGGGCTATATCCTGTGTGGGGTGCTGGTGGGTCCGTGGGGATTCTCGGTGGTGCAGGATGTCCAGTTTGTGGACGAGGTGGGGCGGGTCGGGGTGACCCTGTTGCTTTTCCTGGCGGGTCTGGTGCTGCATCCACAGAAACTTACTCAGTTGTTTCGTGAAACTGTTCTCGTCACCCTCATCAACTGCGTGATTCTGTTCGTGTTCGGCGCGGGCATGGCCCGCATTTTTGACTTCAATGTGCAGGAGTCCGTGATCACAGGCTTGGCCTGCATGTTCTCGAGCACCATTCTGGTGGTCAAGCTGCTGCCCACCACCGCGCTGCACCAGCAGCGGATGGGGGCGGTGTGCATCGCCATCCTCATCGGTCAGGACTTGCTGGCGGTGACCAGTCTACTGTTCATTGCGGGCTGGGGCAACGGCGTGGTCTCGTTTGCGTTGTGGTTGCCGGTGAAGGCGGCCGCCCTGGTCGCTGTGGCGCTTCTGGTGGAAAAACATGCCTTGCGCCGCATGCTGCGCGCCAGCGATCATTTCCACGAGACGCTCTATCTGCTTACCATCGGCTGGTGCCTCGCCGTCGCGATGGCGGCGGAGTGGCTCGGCTTGTCGCAGGAAGTAGGAGCCTTTGTGGCGGGTGTCGCCATGGCACGCAGCCCCGTGTCGCGTTTTCTCAGCGAGGGACTGAAGCCGCTGCGCGACTTTTTCCTCGTGCTGTTTTTCTTCGCACTGGGTGCGCGGCTGAATTTGCAGGTTTTTCCTTCGGTGCTATTGCCCGCCGCCGCGCTGGCGACGTTTATGATGGTGGCGAAACCCGCCGTGACCTATGCGCTGCTGCTGCGGGCCGGTGAGACGGATGCTTTCGCCCGGGAAGCCGGGGTGCGCCTGGGACAGGCCAGCGAGTTTTCGCTCATTCTTGCGTTGGCAGCCGAAGACCACGGTCTCATAGGGGTTCGCACCGCACAAATGATTCAAGTGGCGGCCTTTCTCACGCTGATCGCATCATCATATTGGATGGTACTCCGTCTGCCCACACCGCTGGGGCGCGGTCGGCTTCAACGGGTCTGAACCGCTTTGCGGCCGACGGCTTCTTGTGCGGCTGCAACGATTTGCGGGGGATTGGCGGAATATGCTATGCTCGTTTGCTGTAGAATTCCCGCCCGTATCGTTCGGGTACGGTTTTACATGTTACATATGGACATCAAGAAAAGGTCTGCGCTGTGAGAAAAACGATTATTGCCGGTAACTGGAAAATGAATAAGCTGGTGGCGGAATCTGTGGCCACTGTTGAGGCGTTGAAGCCGCTGGTGGCGGGCGTGGACACGGTGGAAATCGTGGTATGCCCAGTGTTTACCTCCCTGTATGCCACGGGACAGGCCTTGGCAGGTTCCAACATCCAAATGGGCGCGCAAAACAGCTATGTGAAGGCCGAAGGCGCCTACACCGGCGAAATCGCGCCGCAGATGCTGCTTGACGTCGGCTGTCAGTGGACGATTCTGGGCCACAGCGAACGTCGCCACATCCTTGGCGAAACGGACGCATTTTTGAATGAGAAACTGCATTTCGCGTTGAACGCGGGATTGAAAGTTATGTTCTGCATCGGCGAGTTGCTCGAAGAGCGCGAAGGCGGGCAGATGGAAGCAGTGTTGACCCGGCAGATTACGGAAGGCACGAAGGGTCTGACCGAAGCGCAATGGGAACAGGTCGTGATCGCGTATGAGCCCGTGTGGGCCATCGGCACGGGCAAGACTGCCTCTCCGGAACAGGCTGAGGAAGCACACGCGTTTACGCGCGGTCTGGTGTGCAACTTGTTTGGCGCAGCCGTGGCCGATGCCGTCCGGATTCAGTACGGCGGCAGCGTGAAGGGCGAAAATGCGGCGGAATTGATTGCCAAGCCGAACGTGGACGGGTTCCTCGTGGGTGGCGCGGCACTGAAAGCGGATAGTTTTGCGGCGATTGTGCGGGCTGCGGCCTAAGGGCGCCCGGTCGATCGCGTTTCTCGAGTTTAAGGGAATACATAAGGAAGCAGACCGTCATGTGGGATATCCTGTTTAGCTGGAACACGTTTTTTTGGTTTCTCGTGATACTGTACCTGCCCTGCTGCGTGGCACTCATTGTCATCGTGCTGCTGCAGAAAGGCAAGGGCACGGGCTTCGCCGGCGCGTTCGGCGTGGGCGCGGGTTCGGAGGCCATTTTTGGGCCAAGCTCCTCGCGCAGCCTTCCGCAGAAGCTTACCTACATTGCGGCGGGTGTGTTCATGCTGCTGGCACTCATCATGTCCACTGTCTCCGGTCAGTTGGGACAAGCCAAGGCCCCGGGCCTGGAACAGGAAACTGGCACCGGCAGCGCGGCCGATGTGAAAGACATTCAGACGCTTGATGGCGTTTTCGGTAAGAGCTCCAAGCCTGAAGCCGCTCCGGCAGCGCCCGCAGCGACTCCGGCACCGGCCCCCGCCGCCGCAGCTCCGGCTGCGACTCCGGCACCGGCTGAGTCTGCGCCTGCCCCGGCTCCTGCGGCTGCAGCGCCCGCACCGGCGGCGACCGATGCTCCTGCGGCACCGGCAGCGGCCACCCCGGCTCCCGCGCCTGCACCGGAAGCCCCTGCGGCTCCGGCGGCTCCTGCACAATAGTGGTATTGAACCACGGTTGGAGTTTCTGTTGATCTGAGGAAAATGGGACCTATGGGACTCATGGGACTAATAGGTCCCATAAGACCCATGGGTCCTTTAGTTTTTAGCAAGACCCCAAACAGGGGACGGACACGACATGGATAAAATTCGCATACGCGGCGGCATACCCCTCAAGGGCAGTGTCCGGGTACATGGGGCCAAGAATGCGGTGCTGCCGCTTATGGCGGCAGCCATTCTTGCCGAGGACGCCTGTGTACTGCACAATGTGCCGTGCCTGCACGACGTGTTCACCATGGACAAGCTGTTGTCCTGCACGGGACTAGTAATCGACTTTACCGGGCGCTACATGACGCTCGACCCCGCGAACATCAACACGCCGGAAGCCCCCTATGAATGGGTGCGAAAGATGCGTGCGTCGTTCTTCGTGCTGGGACCGCTGCTTGCGCGATTCGGCCGGGCGCGGGTTTCGCTGCCGGGCGGCTGCGCCATTGGCACGCGTCCGGTGGATATCCACATCAAGGGTCTTGAGGCGCTCGGTGCCAAGATCACCATTGAGGACGGGTATGTGGTGGCAGAAGGCCCGCTGCACGGCGGCGACTACACGCTGGACTTCCCGAGCGTGGGTGCCACGGAAAACCTGATGATGGCGGCCTGTCGGGGGAAGAACTTCACGCGCATCATGAATGCGGCGCGCGAACCGGAAATCGAGGATCTCGCGCGCTTTCTCAACGCGATGGGCGCGCAGATTTCCGGCGCGGGGACAGACATGATCTGCGTGGCGGGTGTGGACACCCTGCACGGGGCCGAGCATGTGGTGTTGCCGGATCGCATCGAAGCGGGCACCTTCCTCATTGCGGGGGTGGCCACGGGCGGCGATGTGACGGTGCTGAACGCAAACCCGGAGCATTTGTCCGGGCTGAGTGAAAAACTGCGCGAGGCGGGTGCGCTGGTGGAGGTGCATGGCGGGCATGTGCGTGCGGCCGCACCGGACGGCATTAAAGGCGTGGATATCACCACGCTGGTGTATCCGGGCTTTGCGACCGATCTGCAGGCGCAGATGATGGCACTGCTGACCTGCGCGTCGGGTGTGAGCCGGATCAAGGAGACGGTCTTTGAAAACCGCTTCATGCAGGCGGCAGAGCTTACCCGCATGGGCGCGGACATCGACCTCGATGGCAACACGGTCATTGTGCGTGGGGTACCCGCGCTGAGCGGCGCGCCGGTGATGGCATCGGACCTGCGGGCGAGTGCCGCGCTGGTGATTGCGGGATTGATGGCCAAGCGTGGCGAAACCGCGATTTCACGGGTCTACCACATTGACCGAGGCTACGAGCGCATCGAGGAGCGTTTTGCCTCTCTGGGCGCGGATATCGAACGGGTGCGCGAATAGCCTCCCGAGTTTGGAGACGAAGATTAATGCAGTACCACGAGATCATGGACGACACCACGTTGCGCACAGTCATGCAGCGTATCGAAGCACGCGGCGACAATACCGCCTCGAACAAATCGGTGCAGGACAAACACGAAACCGCCCGTTGGATTGTCGAGGCGGTGCGCAAGAGCGGCGATGCTGCGGTGGCGGAATGCACGGAGCGTTTTGACGGAGTCGCGCTGGAATCTTCGCAATTTGAATTGACGCCCGAGGAACTGGACGAGGCGGCCGCCCAATGCGATCCGGCGCTGCTGGCCGTGCTTGAGCGCGCCCACGGGAACATCCGCCGCTTTCACGAGAAGAACCTGCGCACGTCGTGGGAGGAAACCTTCGAGGACGGAACCGTGCTGGGGCAGCGGGTGACCGCGATTGAAAGCGTGGGCGTGTATGTGCCGGGCGGCAAGGCGTTCTACCCCTCATCGGTGCTTATGAACATCGTTCCCGCACGCGTGGCAGGTGTGAAAGAAATTATCATGGTGTCGCCGCCCTCCTATCAGGGCAGCATCCACCCCGGCGTGCTGGCGGCGGCGCGAATGGCGGGTGCCACGCGAATATTCCGCGTCGGCGGGGCGCAGGCGGTGGCCGCGCTGGCCTATGGCACGGCGACGATACCGTCGGTAACCAAGATCACCGGACCGGGCAACACCTTTGTGACGGCAGCTAAGGGGCTGGTGCGGCATGTGGTGGAAATAGACAGCGAAGCCGGGCCATCCGAAGTGGTGGTGCTGGCGGACAAAACCGCGAAGCCGCTTTATGTGGCCTACGAAATGCTGGCGCAGGCCGAGCACGACGAAGAGGCCATGTCCGTACTGATTACGCCGTCGGCGGAACTCGCCGCGCAGGTACGGGCCTGTCTTGAGGTCGAGCAGGAGAAACTGGAGCGCCGGGACATCGCCACGCAATCCCTCAAGAATGAGGGCGTAATCATCGTGACGCGCTCAATGGAAGAGGCCATTCTTCTCACCAATCTGTACGCCCCCGAGCACTTGAGCATCCAGACGGAATTTCCCGGGTGGGCCGCTGAACGCATTGAGCATGCGGGCGCGATCATGCTGGGCTCCATGACCCCCGTCGCGGTGGGCGACTACTATGCAGGACCCAATCACATCCTGCCCACACGCAGACGCGCACGTTTTTCCTCGCCCTTGACGGCGGAGGACTTCCGGAAGGTCACAAGCATTTTGTGCTATTCGGCTGAACGCCTCGCACAGGATGCGCCGGACATTGTGCGCCTTGCCACCGCCGAAGGCCTTCAGGCACACGCCCGCGCCGTGCAAGTGCGCGTGGAAGGGCGTTAGGCGGGGGGGGGTGAGACGCTGGCGGGAGAACATCCCCCGGCCCTTCGGGCCACCCCCATCGAAGGGGGATTTT
>CAIZGN010000486.1 GCA_903932505.1 Candidatus Hydrogenedentota bacterium | reverse complement strand
GTTTTGGC
This sequence comes from Candidatus Hydrogenedentota bacterium, assembly GCA_903932505.1. Lineage (GTDB taxonomy): Bacteria > Hydrogenedentota > Hydrogenedentia > Hydrogenedentales > CAIZGN01 > CAIZGN01. The sequence continues at coordinate 16,255 of CAIZGN010000486.1, read as the reverse complement.
TTGCCATGACGGATGTTCCTTTTGGTGCGGACGATTCACGTTTCCCTGAAGCCCTCAGGGATCGGTCGTTCGTCGCGGTGCACCCTCATCCTATCAGGCCAAGGCGTTTCGTTCAAGGCCCGCCTTGGTGCTAAAACTTGTAGCTGTATTGCGCGGTAAAGGTGTCCTCTTCCAGGTGAATTTTGGTGCCTTTGCCCACGACCGAGAATATATCGCCTTTCCCATTGTCCGTCATGGTTTTTCCAAAGGCGTGCTCGTAGGTAAAGTGGACATCGGTGTTTTTGCTTATGGCATACGAGACCCCAAAGGTCGCATGGGATTCGATGATGGCGGGGAACAGGGCATTTGCAAATACCGAATCCTCGCGAATGGGGGATTTGGCGAGGGAGGTTCCTCCGCGCAAGGTCCACTTCGGGCTTACCTGCCATGTGAGGCCCGTCTTCAATACATGCTGATCGTGCCAGCCGAAACCTCCGGTGATTGGCGCTTTGCCGATTTGCTTCACGCCGTTCCAGTCTATGAATTTGTAGTCGAGCACCCACTCAAGTGCCGGAGTAAACTTGTAGGCAAGTCCCGCCTGAAACATCTGCGGGAGGTTCATGGGCAAGGGGAGCAGGTCGGGGTACTTCTCGAATTTTTCCATCCACTGCGGCGTGGTGTAGGCTGCGGCCAGACTCAACTTGTCCCACTTCTTTTGGATACCCAAGGTAAGGCCCGCGCCAAAACCGTCGCTGACTTCATCGTCCCCACTGGTTTCCCAGAATTTCAGGGTGAGCATATCGGTTTTGAAGCGTTCATAATCCAAGGTGAAGGTCGCACCCGCAGACCATCCATCCCCGAAATCGTGCGCGTAGGCCAGCCCCAGTTTCACAACGCCGTATTTGGTGCGCCGGTCAAAGTTTTCGCCGAAAATGCGCGGGATAAGCGTGCGGGAATGGCGATAATCCACGCCCATGCCATTCACCGCAATGAGGCCCACGCCGACGGCGTCATCACCCCAAGGGAAAATCGCGCCCATCGCAGGGATAAAGAACATGCTGTCATCGGACATTTTGCCCGCACCCCGGTTGGCCATCGGCACCAGAAGCGGTCCTTCGGGCTCGAGATAGCGGTAGGGGGCGAAAACTTCGTAGCTGAAGTCGAAGCGGCGCTCTAAATCCACGATGCTGGCCGGGTTCAGCAACACCCATGTGCTGTCCTTGGCGCTGGCCACGCCCGCGCCGCCGGTGCCGATTTGCAGTGCACCCAAGCCCACCAGCTGATGACCGTCCGTAGCCCAAACGGGAGCACTGAAGAGGCACAGTCCGAGGAGGAACATGCCGACTGAAGCATTGACAAGGGTACGGGTCGTGTGGCGGGTGGTCATGGTGACGTCTTTCTCTTGGGGTCGTTGCAATACAAATACCGAAACCGGGACTTAATGAAGCGAAGCTACTGCGTGCAGGTCTTCGGGGCTTCTTGACTGGCTTGATTCCACGGCATGCGCGCAAGAACCAAAGCCATTCCACACGTGTCGGTAATGCCCGCGAAAATGAGCCCGCAACCCACAAAGGCCGATAGGCCAAAGAAGGCGGGGTTGACCTTGAATCCGAGAATGACGCCCAGCACAATCAGGCTGCCGGCCGTAATGCGAACCTGCCGCTCCACGGAGATCACCTTTCTGCCCTGTCGGATCACGGGGAATTCGGCGGCGACCCAGGCATTGAGTCCGCCTTCAATCACATATACATTTTCGAAGCCTTCCCGGATGAATTTCTCGGCGGCCATGTTGGCCCGGGTTCCACCCGCGCAGAAGAGGTAAATGGTGTCCCCGCTCCTTATCCGGCCGGTTTTCACCAGGGTCTTCATGTTCAGTATTTCAATCGGGGTCGATTTAGCAAAGGATGCCCGAATCGACTGAAATTCAGCGGGGGTGCGCACATCGAGTACTGTAATTTCGGGGTTACGGTCGTACAATTCTTTCAACGCGGCGGGGCTAATCGTTTGAACGGTTGGCATGACATTTTCTCCAGATTTCAGTAACGGGGCGCATCGTATTGTTGTTATAACTGCCAGGGGGGGCAGGGTGAATCTACTAAAACATGATGTATTTTATATGTTTTAGGTTCGCGTTGTCAACAACGACCGGTACGGGCCTATTCCCCGTGGAAAAACAACCTGTATTCGCTGCGAAATTTTGGATAGCTTTCTTGGATAGATGACGGGATAGATTGGTCTGCCTTGAATTCCATTGATTGATTCTCTATAATCTTGGTTGAATTAATGTTGTTAGCGTCCGTCAGGCTTGACGGCTAACGAGGAGAGCAGCCATGAGCGACCCTGTATTGCGCGTATACGATTCCATTCTTGACATGCTTTCCAGCGTGGAAAACCCCACCCCGCTTCTGCGGCTCAATCGGGTAACGGGATTTAAGCACGCTAAGGTCTATGCGAAGTTGGAGTGGTACAACCCCTTTGGCGCGGTCAAGGACCGCGTGGCGGCGAATTTGCTTCGCGATGCGGAAGAGCGCGGCGTGCAAATCGAGAATCTTGTGGAGCCGACCTCCGGGAACACCGGTATGGGCCTTGCAATGCTGTCCAACGCGAAAGGGTACAAATTCACTGCCACGCTTTCGCTTGCGATTCCGGCTGAAAAACGCGCTGCGCTGCGTGTTTTTGGCGCGAATCTGGTTGAACTGGCCGATGAACTGTGCCCCATGCCAGGCGCGCCGGAAGGGGCGATGGCGCGTGCTGAAAAGATGGGAGCCGAACCCGGTTGGCACGAATTGAATCAATACAAGAACCCCGCCAACCCCGATGCGCACATGCGCACCACGGGCCCGAAATATGGCGGCAGACCCAGGGGCAGGTGACGCACTTTGTTGCAGGGTTGGGCACCTGCGGCACCATTACGGGTGGTGGACGATTCCTGAAGTCGAAGAATCCCGATGTCAAGGTTCTGGGTGTGCATCCGGCGGATGGACACGACATTCCCGGGGTGCGCAGCTTGCGCCAACTCAAGCTTGCGGACTTCTTTTCGCCGGAGGAGTACGAGGGGCTCACCGAAATCAACAATGACGAGGCTTATGGTCTCTGCAAGCGTCTGAATCAGGAAGAAAGCATCATAGCGGGGCCCAGCTCAGGGATGGCGCTGGCCGGAGCCCTCAAGATGGTGCCCGATGAGCCGGGCGTGGTCTGCGTGGTGATCTTCCCCGACAACGCATTCAAATACACCTCGTCCTTCCGCAAACATTGGCCTGAGCTGTTTCCAGCGGCTGCCCCGGTGCCGAATCCTGCGTCGGACATCCTCAACGCCGTGCAGCGCCAGGCGGAGAACTCGCCGGATGTGATCAGTCCCGCCGAGACCGTGCAACTGGTGCGCGATGGCGCGGTGCTGCTGGACGTGCGCACGGAGAAGGAATACGCGGACGGGCACATTGAGGAAGCCATAAACGTACCGCTGGGATCGCTCGTGGAAGGCCCGGTCGAGGGCTTGCCCGAAGACCGGTCGCGCACCCTGGTGACGATGTGTGGCGTTGGAAAACGCTCCCTGAGCGCGTTGCTTCTGCTTAAGGCCCAAGGCTACGAGCGGGTGAAGAGCTCGCGGGGGGGCATGCAGCTGTGGAACGCCGAGAAACGACCGCTGAAGATCACCTAATCCGCCTTGTAAAGGGTGTGGGTTGGCCCTGCGCTGCACGGAGCAATATCCGGAGCGCGGGGCCTGTTTTTTTGGGGCCTGCGGGGCAAACGTGCTATGCTGTTTTTGCTCCGGGAACCCGTGCGGCGGACGCACCGGGTCTTTTCGTGGGGTCGGAAATGAGGTGCCGGGTTGACTCGAATTTATGTGGATGCAGACGGCTGCCCGGTGAAGGACGAAGTCTATCGGGTGGCGGGTCGTTACGCGATCGCGGTCACGCTGGTGGCGAACTCGCGGATGCGGGTTCCGGATTCGGGCAACGTGATGATGGAAGTGGTCGGTGACGGCTTCGACGAGGCGGACGACTGGATTGTCGACCATGTGGAACCGAATGACATCGTGATTTCCGGGGACATCCCCCTTGCGGGGCGCTGCCTGAAAAAGGGGGCGCGGGTGTTGGGGCACAAGGGGCGGGTATTTACCGAGGAATCCATTGGCGAGGCGCTTGCCACCCGTGAATTCCTGTCGCAGATGCGCGAAACAGGGGTGATGACTGGTGGTCCTGCGCCTTTCGGCCCGAGGGATCGCTCCCGCTTTCTAGATCGCCTTGATGCGCTGATCCACGAGGTGCTTCCGCCTGATTATCGCAAGAACCAAAGTTTGAGGAAAACATGAACACGATACACATCGAAAAAATAACGCGCGAGATGAAACTGGCTGTCGGGCAGGTGCGGGCGGTGGCGGGACTCTTCGCGGAGGGTGCGACAATTCCTTTTGTCGCGCGATACCGTAAAGAGGCCACGGGCGCGCTGGACGAGGTCGCCCTTGCCGGTATTCGCGACCGTCTGGAACAACTCGAAGAACTCGACAAACGTCGCGAGGCCATTCTCAAGTCGCTCGAGGAGCGGAACCTCCTTTCCGACGAACTCAAGGGCAAGGTGACCGGTGCGGAAAATATGACGGAGTTGGAGGACATCTATCTGCCCTTCCGCCCGAAACGCCGAACCCGTGCCACGGTTGCGCGCGAAAAAGGCCTTGAACCGCTGGCCCTGACGCTGCTGGCGCAGGAGGTCGCGGATGTTACGACCGTGGCGCAGGCATTTGTCGATGCGGAGAAAGGGGTGGCGGATGTCGCCGAGGCGCTGGAAGGCGCGCGGGACATCATCGCCGAGATCGTGAGCCAGGATACGCATGTACGTGCCCAGATGCGCACCCTGTTCCTTGATCGCAGCCTCTGCGAATCTAAGGTGCTCAAAGGCAAGGAAGAGGAAGGGGCCAAGTTCAAGGATTATTTCGACTGGCGTGAACCTGCGGCCAAAGCACCCTCGCACCGGCTTCTTGCCATGTTTCGCGGGGAAAACGACGGATTCCTGTCCCTGCAAGTCGCGCCTCCGGAAGAGGAGGCCGTGAGTCTGCCGTCCAGCCTTTTCGTGAAGGGCAAAGGCGCGGCAGCGGAACAGGTTACTCTCGCCGTTCAAGACAGCTACAAGCGGCTTCTCGGGCCATCGATGGAGACGGAAACCCGTGCTGAACTGAAAAAGCGGGCGGATACCGAGGCCTTGCGGGTTTTCACCGCGAATCTCCGGGAGCTCTTGCTGGCCCCACCGCTGGGGCACAAAAACGTGCTTGCGCTGGATCCTGGATTTCGCACGGGTTGTAAACTGGTCTGCCTTGATCGACAAGGCAAGCTGTTGCATGACGATGTCATTTATCCGCATACGGGCGACCGTTCCGCACAGGAAGCGGGAACCAAGGTGAAGGCTCTTTGTGCGCACTTCAGTATCGAGGCCATCGCCATCGGCAACGGCACGGCGGGCCGCGAGACGGAGGCTTTTGTCCGTGCGCAGAATCTGGGTGCTTCCATACCCATCGTGATTGTGAACGAGTCCGGCGCGTCCATCTACTCTGCATCGGAAGTGGCGCGCGAAGAATTCCCCACCCATGACCTGACCGTGCGCGGTGCGGTCAGCATCGGACGACGACTGATGGATCCGCTTGCGGAACTCGTGAAGGTCGATCCCAAATCGATCGGTGTCGGGCAGTATCAGCACGATGTGGATCAGACCGCGCTCAAGCGCAGCCTGGATGATGTGGTGGAAAGCTGCGTGAACGGTGTGGGGGTGGACGTCAATACCGCCAGTAAACAACTGCTCATGTATGTGTCCGGCCTTGGTCCGCAACTCGCCGCCAACATCGTTGCTTTGCGCAACGAAAACGGGCCCTTTAACTCACGCGCCCAGCTTAAGAAGGTGCCCCGGCTCGGCCCCAAGGCCTTTGAGCAGGCGGCAGGCTTTCTGCGCATACCCGATGGCAAGAATCCGCTGGACGCCAGTGCCGTTCACCCGGAAAGTTATGGCATCGTGGAGACGATGGCCAAAGATCTGAATTGCTCGATTCCCGACCTCATGCGAGACGAAGCCAAGCGCAAACAGATTCAGCTCGATCAGTATGTGACGGACAAAGTGGGGCTGCCTACCCTGCGCGACATCATGGCGGAACTGGCCAAGCCCGGTCGCGATCCCCGACAGCAGTTCGAGGTTTTCAGCTTCGGGGAAAACGTTAACAAGGTTGAAGATTTGCATGCGGGGATGAAGCTGCCCGGCATCGTGACCAATGTCACTGCCTTCGGGGCCTTTGTGGACATCGGGGTGCATCAGGACGGGCTCGTTCACGTCAGTCAACTCGCCGACCGCTTCATCAAGGATCCCAGCGAGGCGGTCAAGGTGCAGCAAAAGGTTATGGTCACCGTGCTTGAGGTCGATCTGCCCCGCAAACGCATATCCCTCTCCATGCGCAGTAATCCCGAGCAAAAATCGGCTCCCGCACCGGCCCCAAGAGCGCCGAGGCCCGAACCGAAGAAGGCCACGGCACCGGAGGATTTCAAGAAGGCACTCGCGGAACACTTCGGGAGAAAGTGAGCCTATTTCGCTTCAAAGTCGCGCGTGGTGGCATAGATGAAGGCATCCTGCTTGGGGATACCATCGTGGAATCCTCCCTGCTGCACCAGGACTTCTTCGTCGGAATAGAGTCGGTACAGTTTCTTGCCGTTCAGGGCCAGGGGCAGTCCCTGAACATCGAAGGCGAGGCCGAAGCGCCATTCGTTGACCGCGAGCAGAGCCCAGTCCTCGCCCACTTGACGAAGGATGAGTTTGGGGTCGCCACCATTGAAGGCGGTGTGGTTGCGCTCGCCGATGGCCACCGGCTGCTCCGGCGGTTTCACGCCCACAATCGCGGGCTCCAAGGCGCGGAGTTCCTTCGCCACCTTCAGCAGATCCTTCCACATCGTGCCGTCTTTTTCGAGGACATAGGTGCCCCAATATAGAAGGGCGTTGGCCCCGTGCAACAAGGCATCGTAGGCCATAAAGCGCGATTCCTGATAAGTCGGGCGACGGCCAGGCTCCGGATCTATCGGATTGAAGCGGTCCTTCAAGTCCGTCCAGCCAAAACCCTGCAAGACCATCCAGCATGCCTTGCCGGGGGCGGCTGCGCGCATGTAATCCGTGAATTCGCCGACACTCGTCAGATCGAGGTCGCGACCGTTGGACGCATGCCGGACACCTGTGTTTGCAGGGGCGGGGTAGATGTCGCAACCCGCCGCATGCACGCCCCGGTTGAAAAGTCTCAAGTCAACAAGTGCATTGCCCGGCGCGTGGTTCTGCCAGAACACATGCGACTTGTCGATTGTCCACACGCGTTCCCAGCCACGCGTCAGTTGATCGCCCAGAATGGTGGCCGCCGCAATTCGTTCCGTCACCCTTAATTCAGGATGCGGATTGCCCTTTGCCAAGGTCGTCCACAACGAGTCATACAGCACCTCGCTTTCCTTCCAAAGGCAGCGGTAGGTGAAATCAACGGCTTTTTCCAGAGTCTTTTCGTAGGCGGTTACTTCTTCCTTTGTATGTGCAGTTGCAGATTGCTGGATTAGTCCCGCGAGGGCGAGGGGTTGTTCCTGGGACAACCAGTCATAACAGGCAAACCATTCCCCCCACAACGCTTCATCCGGCCCCTCCCAGCACAGCAAGGCGGGATGGCCCATGAAATCTTTGACCTTTGCGGCAAGCGCTTTCTCCGCAACGTCATCGCCCTCTGCCAACGCCAAAGCGCGGCCCAGATTAATCCAGGCATAAAAACCCGCATCGCGAACCCGATCCAACTCTTTTCCATCGGCCCCGGTTTCGACCAGATTAAACCCGTTTGCGGCCGCCTCCTTCAGCACCGCGTCCTCTTTTGGGCATTCGTAAAGCCCCAGTAAGAGACGGGGCTTGCCATCAATGCGCAGAAAGCCATCGTCGGTAAATGACACGGTATTGTTGTCCGCTCCTGCGGAGGATGAAAGGAGCGACAAGAAGGCCACGGCGGTGGTGAGCACAAATCTGGAACCGGAAAATGGGGGCTTCATGGTGGTTTTCCTCGTTGGAGAATCCAAGGCATTGGGGGCATCGACACGGTGGCGAATCTCAGTCCGATATTGTGATTGTATGCCTTGCGGAGGAGGGGCGCAAGATTGTTGGCAGGTTGGTTATACGCCTTGGGTGTCGGGGCCCCAGATGATTTTGTGGAGTTGGATTTGCATGCGGACTGGGAGTCGGTCTTGGAGGATCCATGCGGCCAGTTGGGCGGGGTCGAGGCGGTTGGCGATGGGGCTGAAGAGGACTGCGCGACAATGTTCCTGGAGACGGTGTTCGTTTACCGCATTACGCGCCCATTCGTAGTCGCGGCGGCTGGTGATGACGAATTTCACCTCGTCGCGGTCTGGGCGGAGCAGGGGAATGTTGGGCCAGTGGATGTGACTGGACATGCCGCTGTCGGGGCACTTGAGATCCATGATGCGATGGGTATTCTGGGGGAGATCGGCAATGGACAAGGCTCCGTTGGTCTCGATGAGCACGGTGAATCCCTCGGCTTCGAGCGCGGCGGCGAGTGCGGGCGTGTTGTCCTGCCACAAGGGCTCTCCGCCGGTGATTTCGACCAAGGAGACGCCAAAGGTTTTTGCCCGGGCGACTATGGCTGCGATGGTTTGTTCTTCGCCACCGGTGAGGGCGTGGGGGGTGTCACACCAGTCGCAGCGCAGGTTGCACCCGGCGAGGCGGATGAGCACGCAGGGGCATCCGGCCCAGGTGGATTCGCCTTGGATGCTATAGAAGATCTCGGAAACCCGCAGGGTGTTTTCCGAGGGAGTTTGCGCCATTGTCATCAGTCCATGCTTTCCGTGTATGTGTTCTCGCGCGGGTGTGGGGGAACGTTGGTTTCAGCGCGTCACGCTCGCGGCTTTCATCGCCGCGATCAAGCGGGGGGTATAGGTTTCGACCCGAAGAAAACCGTCTTTCAGTTTCTCGAACGCGGTGGTGCCTTCGCCTTTGTAATCCCGCGCATCCAGAACCGCATCCAGTTCTTTGTCCCCGATTTTTCTCAGCGCCTCTTCAAGTCCGGGCCAGACCCACATGTTTTTGTAGCCATGCACCTGCTGCCAGGCCTCGGAGGTTGCGGCGAATTGGGCGAGCGTGGATCTTGTTGGCGATGCACAGAGGTTCTCGAATGCGGCGCGTTGGCGCAGTTGCAGGACAAGGTCGTTGACAAAACGCGCTGGGTCGCCAAAGAGAAGTCCGCGCAAGGGGCCGGCGTTCATGGATGCTTTTGCCAGCTCCGACAGACTATCTGCGATTGCGGTCATTGCGGCAGCATCTGTACCCCCCAAGGCCTTCCATGCCTCTGCGATGCGTTGGCCCTGGCCGGGGATAAGGCTTTCGGCAAAGGTCACATAGTCCGCTTCGGCGGTTGGGAGTCCCTGTGCGGCACGGGCGAAGGCGAAGGTGTTGGGCAATTGGAGGCAATGCGACTGCGCGTTCCCCATGATTCCCCGGGGGCCCATCTCCTTCTGTATGCGCTCGGGCAAGCCCGGGGTGTAATTGGTCAATGGGAAGGAAGGTTCTCCTTCGATAAGGCCATAAGGGAAGGGGAACATGCGCGCGCCTTCCCCCGCGCGTTCGACCACGTTTAGTCGCGCGCCGGTCACACCCCAAGGGTTGCGCAGGCCCGCCGACAATCCGCGCACGGTATCCTCAATTTCTTCGTCCTTACCCCACTCAAAAACGCCGGTGGCGTAAAAACGACCGTAGGCTTGCCAGCCCGCGTGTATCCAATACACCACCTCAATTCCGGGCCGCAGACGGTCGAGCAGGATCCGATGGTCGGCGAGCAGCCGGACAAACTCTGCGTTGGTCGAGTCGGGATAACCTCCTGGATCGCTGTCGATAATCGTGAGGCCGTCCATGGCGGCGAGGGGTCGCAGCAGGCGTTCCCGCCAAGCCATCATGGCGGCGCAGGCCGGGGCATCCGCCGGATTTACGCGGTCATCGCAATAGAAGAAGGGACGATCTTCGAAGCTGTATTTCGCAGCCTCGTCATTTTTGGCGCAGACATTTGGCGTCAATGTGATGTAGACCCGCATGCTGAATTCCGTGTGCAGCGTATTTATGACACGCGCCATCTTCTCCAGATGCGCGGTGTCGCTTGGGGTGAGCGGGTCAGGCATAGTTTCGAGCATGGGCCAGATCATCACGGTGTTGTAACCGAGCCGCTTGAGCCCTTCGGCGTACCCGCGCCAGTCTTCGTAGGTCCAGGTTCGCGCCGCGTAGGGATGCTGGTAGCTCCAATGCTGGTGCACATACATGCCGATGATTTTGTCTGTAGTCACGTTGTTTTTCTCCGCTGCCGCGTGTGCTCTTCCTGCCGTGAACCCCAAGCAAGCCAGGCCTGCCAAGAGACACATTTTTTGCCATCCGTCAGGCATCGTTCAAGACTTTCCGCATTTCGAAAGAATCGTTCGGCGTGCGGAAGGAAACATCATCACGCACGACTCGAAACCCGTGTTTTTCATAAAGTGCCACCGCCCGGGTGTTTTCTTTTATCACTGTGAGACCGACGGCGGCCCGGGCAAGTCCGTGTTTTGCCACCGACAAGAGGTAGGCGAGAAACACGCCACCGAGGCCGAGCCCCTGACCTGATTCTGCTATTCCAATCCCGACATGCGGCACGTCCTCTGCCACGCCCATCACGAAGAAGTGCGCGAGGATTTCGTCCCCGTGAAAAGCGGCGAAAGCAAGATCAACGGCACCCTCGCTGCGATCCACGACTGCGGCCATAGCTTCTTCCGAGGTATCGCGGTAGGGTTCAAAGAAAAAACGGCTGCGCTCCGGCAGCGCGCCATAGAAGCGGGACAGCGCCGCCTCGTCCCCGCGCTGAAGACGACGGATCTGCAGATCCATGAATGATTCCGGAAAAGCTGATCTCGGAAGTGTGGTGCTCATTCGAAAACCCTCCGCGTTAATTAAAGGCGGCCACGCGCAAGACCGCGCGTGGCCGCTGCTCATGCTGAAAGCCGCATACGCCTAGAAAAGTTCAAGCGCCGTCACCCATCCGAACGAAAACGGCGTCTTGCTGGGATACTTCACCCATTCGGCGTGTCCATCCATATACAGCACATTGCCGCCGCCCGGGATATGGTTCATGAACTCGGGGTTGCCCTTGCTCACATCGTCGAAGAGCACAAAGACGGTGCTTTGCGCACGGGAACTGGCTGCGGGGTTGTTGATGTCCGTGATAAAGAAACGCTCCATCCCCTCTTTAATTCGATGTATCGTAAGGTTATTTGACGAAATGTCATCCGCAAACACCGATGGATCGCCCGAGATCTTCCAGTCGGTTTCGATGCGGCTCATGCAATTGCCGAGAGCAATCACAAAATCCGTGTTCAAGTCGCCAAACGCGAAATCCCGCGCATTCTCACGGGCCTCATTCAGGAAAACGTCGTTTTTGTCAAAACCCCACGAGTAATACACGTACGATATGTCGCGAAAGGCGCAGGGATTGAACCCTGCACTGCGCACACCGCCCACATTAAAGTCCCCGCTGTCAAAAATACGCATGCCGTCGGAATCGGAGGGACAAACGAGAATCTTCGGATCGGTCAGGTATTCGGGATAGACGCTCGAGCCGTCGATAAACTGATTGAAGCTCCCGATGCGGCTGCAACTGGCCACAGTGGCGCCGTCGGGCTCGCTCGCGCCGTACATCCGCAGCGGCGGAAAGACCCCGCCCGATGACTCGTTTGAATACATTTTGAAGACCAGTCCCGCCTGCTTGAGATTATTCTGGCAGGTACTCCGCCGGGCGGATTCGCGGGCTCGCGCCAGCGCGGGCAGCAGGATGGCTGCCAAAATGCCGATGATGGCGATCACAACAAGCAATTCGATCAAGGTAAAGCCAGACTTTTTCATGATACCAAACTCCTCCGCTGTTGTTGCAGAATGCGTCCCCGCACTCCGAGCCTATTCACTCCGGGCGACTCTGTTACGATGAAGCGCCATCCTAGATCAGTATAGCAACTTTTTCAGCGGTGTCAAGGGGTATTATCTGGCGGCATCAATCCACAAAACGGAGCAAATGGTAGTTTTTCTTTCCCTTGCGCACAACCGCGATTCCCTCTGTGAGACAGGCGGCTTTTGTGAGTTTGGCGTCTTCGGCTTCCACCCGTTCGCCGCTTACATACAGTCCGCCGTTCTTGATCAGGCGTTTTGCCTCGCCCTTGCTCTCAAAGACGCCGCACTCGACGAGCACGTCCACCGTAAGCCGATCCCCGGCAAGTACGGCGAGAGAGACTTCCGAACTTGGCATCTCGCTGAACACGTCCAAGAGGGTCGTCTCATCCAGTCCGCGCAAATCCCCGCCGAACATCGCCTGCGATGCCTTGATGGCGTTCTGCAGCGCTTCTTCCCCGTGGGCGAGGCGGGTGACCTCCTCGGCGAGGCGACGCTGGGCCTCCCGTTTGTGCGGTTCTTCCACCACACAGCGCTCCAGCGCTTCAATTTCGTCGCGGCTGAGGAAGGTGAAGTATTTGAGGTACTTCGGGGTGTCGGCATCCGCCTGATTGATCCAGAACTGGTAAAACTTATACGACGAGGTGCGTTTCGGATCCAGCCACACGTTGCCGCTCTCCGATTTCCCGAACTTCGTGCCGTCGGATTTCGTCACCAGCGGAATGGTGAGCCCATAGGTTTCCTTGGACAGCAGTCGGCGGGAAAGGTCGATACCCGCGACGATGTTGCCCCACTGGTCGCTGCCGCCGATCTGTAATCGGCAATCGTACTGCTCGCACAGGTGATGGAAGTCGTAGGCCTGCAGGAGGCTGTAGGTGAATTCGGTGAAGGAGATACCCTGATCCCGATCCTCGAGGCGCATGCGAACCGAATCCCGTGCCAGCATGGCGTTGACGGAGAAATGCTTTCCGATATCGCGCAGGAAATCCAAGAGCGGCAGTGGCCCGAGCCAATCCACGTTGTTGATCATCCGGGCGGCATTCTCCCCCTCAAAGGCGAGGAAGTGGGCCAACTGCTTGCGGATGCCCTCTGCATTCTCCGCCACTTTTTCCTTGGTGAGCAGCGAGCGCTCGTCCTTCTTGAAACTCGGGTCTCCAATGAGCCCGGTTCCGCCGCCCACCAGCACCAGGGGACGGTGCCCGGCGCGTTGCATGTGGGCAATCGTCATGATGGGCAGCATGCTGCCAATATGCAGACTATCGGCCGTCGGGTCGAAACCGCAATAGAAAACCATCGAGCCTGCGGCCATCTTTTCCGGTAACTCGGGATCCGTGACCTGGTTCAGAAGTCCACGCCATGTCAATTCTTCAAATAATGTCATTTTTCTTGCTCCGCATAGGGCGACCTGCGCCGTGATTGATGTTGACCAAAGAAAACGGCCCGGTTCCGGGCCTGGAAAGTCGGCTAGGCGCAAAGATACATGCGGCGGGCGTTGAAAACGCCCGCGCGAATTCCCCGCGTGGATGACATGCGCCTTATCATGATCATACTCTAGCAAAGCCGCATTGCGGGGATCAAAGCCATTCCTTGAGGGCCGAGTTTCATAGGTTCGTGCGGTGCTGAAGCGACTCGCTAGCTAGACATCCCCCGGGCAAACTGTTATAATTCGTACATTCTTTCTCGCTTAGTTAGAGAATGAGAGGTTGACAAAACAGGGGAATTGCGTGGAGCTATGAGCAGAATATTACTGGTTGACGATGATGTGGACTTGGCCGACCTTATCAAAACGAAGTTGACTTCGGAGGGTCACGAGACCTTTGTGATCAATACCGGGGAAAATGCCTTCGAGTACGCCAAGCAGGTTAAGCCCGAGATTTTTGTGCTCGACATCATGCTGCCGAAAATTACCGGGTATCAGATTTGCCGACGTCTGCGCAAAGATCCTGAGCTTTACCGGGCGGCCATCCTTATTCTGACGGCGCTTGGCGAGGAGCCCGAGATTCTGCACGGCTTGGAACAGGGCGCGGACGACTATCTGGTGAAGCCCTTCAAGCTTGAAAAGCTCATGGACAAAATCGCCTCGCTCAATGCACTCCTTGCCGCCGTTAACACCAAGAACCCCGTCACCAGTCTCCCAGGGACGGACGCGGTGAAGCGCGAAATCAACCATCAGCTGGCGCGGGGAACCGCCATTGCGGCGGTGTATATCGATATGACCGGCTTCAAGCCGTACTGCGCTTCCCGCAGCCGGGAAGGGCAGCAGGCCGCCTTGGAATACATGGGAAAACTGCTGGTGTCGCTCACCCGCAGCATGGGTATCTACGAATGCTGCGTCTCTCACATGGGTGGCGAACATTTCGTGGTTTTGCTCAAGCTCGAGGATCACGAGCGATTCTGCAGTGGGCTGATGCAGGCCTTTGATGATGGCCGTAAGTCGATGTACACCCCAACCGAAAACGATCAGGGTTACATCATCGCCCGCGACCGTACTGGTCGGGAGACGCGCGGCCCCTTGATGTCGCTTTCCATCGGCGTTGCCCACACGCAATTCCGCCAGTTCAAGAGCGCAAAGAAAATGTTTGAGGTGCTTGCGCAGGTTCGTCAGAAGGCCCAGCCCACGGACAACCAGAGCGTGGTCTTTGTGGATAGGCGGCATGCTGACCGTTAGAGCGTCCTTGCTAAGGCTGCCTTGCACCGTGTTGCGCGACCCAAGGGAAAGGCCATGCATCGAGAGAGATTCTCCCGAATAACGCTCCTCGTTGGCGTCCTTTTGGCCGCGATCTCCCATGGTGAGCTTCAGGAGATCCGTGTCGGCGGAAAAATCGAAATCTACGGGGCGTCCTACACCGATTTCTTTGCCCCGGGTGAGCCGCTGTCCCGCCATACCCGTTTCGCCATGCGCGGGCGTCCCATCGGTCCCAATGGAACCGGCACCACCCTTCTCGCTGACAAAGGTATCGGGGAAGGCGTGAGTTTTTGCGAACAACGCACACGCCTGCACGTGCAGGCGGATTTCTCCGAGGAAGTCAGTGCCTTTGTGGAGGTGGACTCGATCGACACTTGGGGCGATGATTTTCGGGCCAGCACCTATCTCCGAGGCTCCGACAACCGTGCCGACACGTCTGAAGATGTTGAGCTGTATCAATCCTACCTGCAGATTGACAATATCCGGGACACGCCTTTCTCCGTGAAAATCGGGCGGCAGGAACTGGAGTTCGGATCCGGGTGGCTCGTGGGCGCGGATCCCGGCCCTGACCCTTTCACCGGCCTTTCCATTGACGCTGTCCGCGTCACCTATTCGGAATCCCCTTTCACGGTCGATGCATGGTGGGGGAAGGTTGCCGAATCCATGCGCGATTTCGGGCAAGGCGACCGGGATTTTTATGGGGTCTATCTGTCCTACGCCGCTGCCGGAGACATGACGCTCGATGTGTATTGGATGTATCTGCGTGATGAGCAAGCCATCGACTTCGCGCTGTCTCCCCTCTCTATGAATCTGGGGGAATTCCTTGGTATCTCGGATTTTCATTCCACGAACCTCCACACCGCTGGCCTTCGTTGGTCGGGAAAACGCGAACACTGGGATTGGGAAGCAGAGGCGGCGTATCAGTGGGGCGAGGCCGACGCGCTGGGTGCGCTTTTTCGCACCTACCCGGGGTTGTTCGGAGATACCCGTGCGCAATACGGCAACTGGGCGGCCCATGCCGAGTTTGGCCATACGTTTGAAGCCACATGGTCGCCGCGCCTCTTTGGCGGACTGGCCTGGTATGATGGTGAGGATCGCCGGAAGGTGTCTTTTGGGCAATGGCTGAATCCATTCGACACGCCTCGCGCCAGTGTCTCGTTCAACCGGCTTTTCAGCACTTGGCGCGAGGATGACGTGGTGGATGGATGGGCCGCGCTGACCAATTTCTGGAAGGTGCAGACCGGGGTTGCCGTGGCACCCACGGAAAAATTGGAACTGGTGGCCCAAGTGCGCTATCTGCAGGTGATCGCCCCCTTTTATTATCCAGCGTCCGCCGTGTTTCCATGGATAACGCATAAGGGCGCGGCCGACCTCGGCTGGCAGACCTCCCTGTATGTGACCTACCAATACAGCGCGGATGTTTCGTTGAACGGGGGATATACGCATTTTTTTTCGGGGAAGGCCATTAAAGACGGCTCGTTTATCGACCAAAATGGCATCCAGTTTGCCGGTGGTCACGGGGACGAGGATATCGACTACCTCTACGGCATGTTGACTGTCGAATTCTAGGGCGCGGGTGGGGGAAGAGGGACAAGCCCCTATTTCTTTGATCTTTCCGGCAAGTGCTTGATACCATTG
>CAIZGN010000485.1 GCA_903932505.1 Candidatus Hydrogenedentota bacterium | reverse complement strand
TGTCATGATAGCAAACCGGTGCCTCAGGAAGAAACGCGGCCTACCCTGCCGGAGAACTGCTGCCCTTGAGGAGTGCGGGCGATAAGGAGCGGCATGACCTCGTCCGCCGTCTCCAATTGGTTGAGTTGGGCCAAGGCCCAGGCAATCCTCACACGGGTGGATTCGTCCTGCACCTCGTTGAAGAGGCAAACCAGCGGTAGCACGGCGACATCGTCGCCGATGCGCACGAGCGCGTCAATCACCTCGCCCAACACGACCGGGCCCTGGTTTGAAAGGCCCTTAAGCAGGGGCTTGAGCGAATCGGCTCCGCCAATGCGGCCCAAAGCCCGGGCTGCGGGGGATTGAACGCCTGAGGAGGGATCAAACAGGGCATTGCCGAGGGCTTCTGCCGCCTCCGACGCGCCGATTTTGCCGAGTGCCTCGGCCGCAGCCTCACGAACCCCGTGGTCGGGGTCACGCAGAGCCCCGATGAGGTCGCCAATGGCCATGGGGCTGCGCAGGACACCAAGCCCTTCAATGGCCCCGATCCGTTGGCTGCTTTGGCTGGATTCGTGGAACTTGGAGAGAAGCCGGGGCACACGAAATGCCTCACGGGAGAAGGCCTGCCGCGCCATGGTGAGCAGGGGTGCCGCGCCGGGTTCATAGATGCGGGCCGCCAGCGGGAACGCCAGGGCATGCAGGGCCACACTGCCGAAAAAGACGATTTGGTAGCTATTGATGGTCAGGCCACTCAGGACGAGGTCGGATTTCAGCCAACTGATGAAGTATCCAGCCACCAGGGGGGACAGGCTGGCCATGATGCCAATGGCGATGAAATTGGCGGCGGCCATATACATGGTTCGGTTGCGGCGGGGGGTGTCTCGCAGCAACACGCCCTGCAGTCCCAAGGCCATCCCGGCGTTCCACACGCCGTCCAGAAACAGCACAATACTGAGCAGGACGGTGGAAACCGTGGGGGAAGCAACGGGCATGAACAAAAACGCGAGTGGGGTCAGCGCCTTGGCCTGGGACAGGAATTGCAGGGTTGGCCGGTAGCCGTAGCGGTCGCAGACGAGTCCCCAATATCCAGAGGTGAGGGTGGCACCGAGCGCACCCGCCGTGGCAAGCAGCTGCACGGCCATGACGGTCAAACCCAAGCGGTCGATCATGTAGAGACCGAAGAAGGGTTGGGCCGCAAAGACCGCAAAGTGCCAGTAGCCCATGAAAGCGAGGAAGGGGCGGAATTTGGCATCCTTGATCGGTTGCAGCACCGTCTCAAACCAGCCGGTATTTTCGACCCGTTCGTGGGGGATGTCCGGCACCCACAGGAACATCAAGATGTCCATCACGCCGAGTCCAACACCGATGAGGGAAAGGAGGGCAAAGCCCAGCTTCACCCGGCCCGCGATTTCAAAGTAGGAGAAACCCACCGCGATGGCAACCATGACGATGATGGTCGCGGCATTGATGGTGCGCTGCCGGGTTGCCCAATACCGGTTGATGGATTCCTTGGGAACAAGGTCGGCCATCCAGGAAAACCAGATGGGCGTGGCTGTCTGCGCGAGGGCATCGTGAAAGAAGAGGACAAAGAGAATCCACGCCATGCGCCAGCGAGGTTCGGCAATGAACATGGGCGCGAGCGCCACCGCGACGAAGGAAAGGCGGTGGATAATGGCGATGGTCATCCATACCGCCTTGCGGTGGCGAACCCGGTTGCCCAGCAAGCTGCCCAGAATTTGGAAAACGAGGGCGATCGATACGAGTAACTGGATGAGACCAAAATCGAAGGCGGTCGCGCCCAGTTCCGTCAGGAACTTGATACGGGGCGCGCCTTGAATGTTGATCAAGAAGTAAGAGCCGCCCAGAAATCCCGCCCAGGTGACAAAGAACCAGGCGCGTTTCATTTGTGCCGGCGAAATGCCGTTATGGGACTCTTCCACGCTCATTTATCGTCCATTCTGGCCCGTCACCGAAAAGGTTCGGGAATAGGATTAGTTCATCCCTCACGAAGCCGGAAAGTTCCACTCAACGCCACCAGTTCAGTTGTATGACATCCTTGCCGTGTGCTCGAAAATCAAAGGAGAAGCGGAATGGCCCCGGAATTTTGCAGCATTTCACCAAGACCGTGTTCTTTCCCTGCTTGATATAACTGTCGGTAGTTTCCCGCTCGAATTGGTCATGCGGCACCTGGGTCTTGCTCTCGTGAATGACTTTCCCGTTCAGCCAGACCTTGGTGGCGTTTTGCAGACCGAGATCGATCTGCACGTCTTGGCGACGCTCGGCGGTAAACTCCGCGTAGGCGTAGGCGACCGCATAATCGAAGCGCGGATAGTATTGGAATATGGGCGTGAACGCATCCTGGAAATTGAGGATATGCTCCTGATCCCCCCGGGTATACCAGTCCTTCCAGGCCACCGGCTTGTACCAACCGGGATAGGTGGCGGCGAAATCAATCTGGGTTTCCGGGGGCAGCACCTTGTCGAGACCGCCGGACGCGCCCCAATTGGGAAACTCGCCGATAACCGCCCAGCGGCGCACCTGCTGGTTTCGCTCATTGCGCAACCACTCCACTTCCTTCGCATCGGGCAACAAGGGGCTCTCGCTGGGGACGGAGCGGCGTGAGAAGTGGTTAAGGAGGTTCACAAAGAGACGGTCGGCCACGGGATCCTCACCGAGATGTTCGAGTACCCGCAGATGGGTGAAGACCACGCGGCCGCTGCCGTGGCGACGCACCAAGATATCGGTGCCCCACAACGCGGTCTGGTCCATCATGTAATTGCCCGTTGCAATGGGAATGGTGTCAAAGGTACCGCAAATATCCTCGTCGGTAGCCTCGAGGAAGGTTTTTGCGGGGATGACGTTCCGGTAGGGTTGGCGCATCAAGCCGCGCGCAGGCAGCTTTTCGAAAACGGGGTGCAGCTTGGCGTAGTGCATCGCGGGCAGGAAACAACCGACGGCGTCCTTCGCGGTCGCTTTCAGGGATTCGTCATACTGTTCGGCGAGGTCGTTCCAATCGTCCGGTGGGCCAAAGAAAATGGCCACCGCGCCACCGCGCACCTGCGCCAGCACCTGCATGAGTTCATTGTCCGGATAGGCGCGAATGGTGTTGCCTAGCGGGGGAATGATGTGAACCGGCGCCAGGAGGTTACCGCGCTTGGCCAGTGCGCCGCACTTGGCCCCCCAACGCTTGTCAGGATCGACGATATTGATTTCGGTCTCTGACGGGGTGGTGGGTTCGTACACGTACAATTCCAGGCTGCTCTCCGCGATGACCTTGAAGCCCTGCATGAGGCGGACGACAAACTTGTGCACACCCGGTGAGCCAGAGGCCCCCACGCCGCCCTGCCAAAGCTCTTTGCCGTGCTTGGGGATCTTGACTTCGCGCTTCTTCTTCCACAAGACCTGTTCGGTGGGGCC
>CAIZGN010000484.1 GCA_903932505.1 Candidatus Hydrogenedentota bacterium | reverse complement strand
GCCGAGGAGAAGGGCATGGGCGTGAGCGTGAAGCCACACGGTGGCCTGAATGCCACCGGCGAACAATGCCGCAAAATCCTGGAGAAGGTCGGGCACAAGAATTTCCGGCTTTGGTACGATCCGGGCAACATCTTTTACTACTCCGATGGCGCGTTGAATCCGGTGGACGACTCCGCCAACGTCAACGGTTTGGTGGTAGGCATGTCCGTAAAGGACTATCGCCAATCGAAAATTGTCGACCTCACCCCCGGCACCGGGCAGGTGGATTTCGCCAAGGTTATGACGCACCTCAAGGCGGGCGGATTCACGGGCGGCCCCCTAATTATCGAGTGCCTCACGCCGGGCGAATTGCCGCAACTGTTGGAAGAGGCCAAGAAGGCGCGACAGTTCGTTGAACAACTGGTGAAGTAATGCGGGGGCGACGACTGTAACAAGGGAAACAGAGGAGTTGCGCATGCGGTTCTTGCGCCGATTTTCGATGCTCCTCGCGGTCGTTGTCTTGCTTCCCTTGCTGCTTTGGTGTCTTGCTCCGCCACACCTCGTCCTTCCCCCGGAGGACGCGGTGCGGAATCTAGAAACGGCCCTGCCCGTATTTCCCTGCGCGGAAGGCTTCGGAGTCGACACACCCGCCGGACGTGGCGGGGCAATCATCGCCGTTACCAGCCTTTCAGACGCCGGCCCCGGAACCCTGCGCGAAGCCCTGCAAACGCCGGGGGGGCGTGTCGTTGTTTTTGAATGCGCGGGGCAGATTCATCTTGCGTCGAATATCGAAATTTCTCAACCTTTTGTGACCGTGGCAGGGCAAACAGCCCCCGCCCCCGGCATTACACTCCGCGACGCAGGGCTGAACATCGTCACACATGACGTCTTGGTGCAGCATATCGCGGTGCGAGTCGGTGACCAAAGCGAAGGGCCGCCACCGGATGCCCGCGACGGGATTTCGGTGTATCCCGGCAACGAGGGAGCCTATCGTGTCGTCGTGGATCATTGCTCGGTAAGTTGGGCGGTGGATGAAGACATGAGCCATTGGGGCAAAGGTGTGCATGACGTGACGTTTCGCAATTGTCTCGCCGGGGAGGGTCTCTCCCATTCCATTCACCCGAAAGGCGAGCATTCCAAGGGACTGCTGATGGGCGATTTCGGGCAGCGCATTGCGGTGATCGGCTGTCTCTTCGCGGACAATGTGATGCGGAATCCCTTTGTGAAGGGCGGTGTGACCGCACTCATCGCCAATAACGTCATCTACAATCCGGGAGACTCGGCGATCCACTTGGGCGATGCCGAGCACTCCGGTCCATCTTGGGTGTCAGCAGCGGGGAACGTGCTCTTGCCCGGCCCGGATACGCCGTGGTACATCGCACTGGCGTGGGTGCAGGGCGATGCCCACCCCGATGCGCGTCTGGCGCTGTACGGGAACGATTCACGAGGGTACCGGCTGTGGCACGCCTGGCGCCGCAGCAATGCTCCGGCGAATATCACGAACTGGATGGATGCGCCAGTGCGGGTGAGTCCGCTGACCTTGCGTGACAGCGGGGATACCGTGGACTGGGTGACCGCGCAGGCGGGCTCTCGTCCAGCGATGCGAGACCCGGTGGATGCGCGCATCGTAGAGGGCATGAGGACTGGCAGCGGCCGAATCATCGACCACCCCGAAGATGTGGGTGGATTGCCGGATATATTGCCGGTTTACCAAGCACTCAGCCTCCCGTCGGAGCCGGAAGAAGACGCCGACCACGATGGATATACCAATCTCGAAGAGTGGCTGCACGAACGGGCCCGCATCGTCGAGGGACGTCCGGAGGCAGCCCCGAAAAAGCAAAAGCCCTAGCGCTCGACGGTCTCGACCTGCCCTGATTTGATGGAGCGCTCGAGGGCTTCAAGGACTTGTACAGGACGCAGCATTTGTTCGCGGGTCATGGGCATTTTTCCGGTGCGGAACATTTCGACGAAAAGACGGGCACCGCGCAAATAGGGATTCTTCCCGCACACAATCGGCGCGTGATGGTCGCCGGTCATGCCCACCGCAGCCATGCCGAAACCGGGGGCGTCCTTCTGGATAAAGGCCATCGTGACCACGAGACCATGCGGATAGAATAGCTGCCCCGTGGCGTTCGGCCCGTCCTTGGCCACCATCACGGATTTGACGTCATAGCCAAAAGCGTGGAGCAGGATGTCCACCTGATGGATGCCATAGAAAAACACCCCCCCCCAAGGACTTTTCAGGTCACATGGGCCCCAAGAAAAACCGGTGACGATTTTCCCGAGCGCCGGGATCTTTTTCTTGAAACGGATAAATCCATCCCAGAAGGGCAGGATGCTGAACGAGGTCACGGGCGTCTTTTTCTTCTTGGCCATGTCGAGAAAGGCCTTGCCCTCCTCCGAGCGATAACAAAACGGCTTATCGATGAAGGTGGGGATACCCGCTTCGACATAGGGCCAGGCGGCCTTGAGGTGAAACTTCGGATGACGGTGGTCAACGACCAGAGCATCAATTTTGCCAAGCATATCGGTGCTTTTCCGAACAATATTGGGAATCTGCCCTGCTTCGGCGGCCTGTTCGGCAAATTCAGGGGTCTCGCCCCACAGATAATCCACCGAGCAACCTCGAATCTGCTTGTCGATGTTGATAAGTTTGGCGATGGCAGCTGTGTGACTGTTTTCGGCACCGATGATTCCGATTTTCATTTTTTGAACTCCTTTGTATCCAGTATCCGTCATCGGCGAGAAAAGATCAACATGCAAAGCGCAAAATCAGAAAAAGCTGACACGCATGCTCTTTGAGGTGTACGCTAGAAGCGGAAAAATAGCGAAGGAGATTGCGCATGGAAAAAGAAAATACGGTCGGGATCGACAACCCGAATGTTCGCTCCGCATTTGACCCGGAAAACTTTCGCCGTATGGGGCATCGGGCCGTGGATCTGCTGGCGGATCATCTTTGCGAGGCCCAAGCGGACGGAATCATGCCTGCGATTCCTTGGCGCAATCCAGAGGAGATGGAAACGGCGTGGCCGAGCGAGTTTCCCGACGAAGGCACGGAAGATTTGGTCACGTTTCTGTCCAAGGTGGTGGCCGCTTCGACTCATTTGCAGCATCCCCGCTACATGGGTCATCAGGTGTCCGCACCGTTGCCCATGGCCGCGCTGTGCGACTTGACTGCCGGGGTGCTGAACAGCGGAACCGTGGTCTACGAGATGGGCCCGGCCGGGACGGGCATGGAACATGCCGTCACCCAATGGATGGCCCGCCAGGTGGGCTTTGGCTCTGACGCTGATGGCGTTTTGACGTCCGGCGGGTCCTTGGCTAACCTGACCGCGCTGCTTGCTGCCCGACAGGTGCAGACTGCGCGGAGCGCTGGACGACCGCCCGCGCTCCTCGTTTCGGATCAGGCGCACTATTCCGTGCTGAGGTCGGTGCGCGCGATGGGTTGGGGCAACGAAGGCGCGGAAATCGTTCCGACTGATGAAGTCTATCATCTGCGGACGGATTTGCTGAAGGAGCGTTTTTCCGCCGCCGAGGCCCGGGGGCGTTGTGTGATCGGCGTGGTGGCAAGCGCGTGCAGCACGGCGTGCGGTGCCTATGACAATCTCAACGCGGTGGCAGACTTCAGCGAGCGTCACGGGCT
>CAIZGN010000483.1 GCA_903932505.1 Candidatus Hydrogenedentota bacterium | reverse complement strand
CATGAGCCGACGATCCAGGTGCAACTCCATGTTGCCGGTACCTTTGAACTCTTCGAAGATAACGTCGTCCATGCGGCTGCCGGTTTCCACGAGGGCGGTGGCAAGAATCGTGAGACTGCCGCCTTCTTCAATGTTACGGGCCGCACCAAAGAAGCGTTTGGGGCGTTGGAGGGCATTGGCATCGACACCGCCGGAGAGCACTTTGCCGCTGGCGGGCACGATGACGTTGTAGGCACGGGCCAGACGCGTGATCGAATCCAGCAGGATGACCACGTCCTTCTTGTGCTCGACGAGACGACGCGCCTTGTTGAGCACCATTTCGGCCACTTGAACGTGTCGCTCTGGCGGCTCGTCAAAGGTCGAGGCAATGACTTCGCCACGCACAGAGCGCTGCATGTCCGTCACCTCTTCGGGGCGCTCATCGATCAGCAGCACAATCACCACCGCATCAGGATGGTTCGTCGCGATACTGTTGGCGATTTTCTGCAGCAGCACGGTCTTCCCGGTAAACGGTGCGGCGACGATGAGTCCGCGCTGGCCCTTGCCGATCGGGGAAATGAGATCCATGATCCGCATGGCGACTTCGTTCTGGGTCGTCTCAAGCTTGTAGCGTTCATCGGGATGCAGGGGCGTAAGCGCATCGAATAGGATGCGACGGCCCGCTTCCTCGGGGCTTTCCTCATTGACCGCTTCCACCTTGAGCAAGGCAAAATAGCGCTCGCCTTCCTTCGGCGGACGCACGTGGCCCTTGATGCTGTCCCCGGTGCGCAAACCGAACTTGCGGATCTGCGAGGGCGAGACGTAAATATCATCGGGGCCGGGCAGGTAGGAGTAATCGGGTGAACGCAGGAAACCGAATCCGTCCGGCAGGATCTCCAAGGTGCCTTCTCCATATACGGATCCGGCCTTTTCAATACTGCGTTGCAGGATGCTGAAGATGAGGTCCTGTTTCTTGTGACCGGCGTAATCTTCGAGACCCAGCTGCCGCGCATACTCGTGCAACTGCGGCATGGTCATGGCTTTGAGATCGCTGATGGCTAGTTCAGGCCCGTTGGCTTGTGACTCGCTCAGTTCTTCATCCGCCACGTCCAGGACGGGATGAAAGCTGCGGGGTGGGGCTGGGCGGCGGCCGCCGCCTTTGACTGGGGGACGATTTTTGCGGGTGGGGTTGGGGGGGGTCCGCTTCATATTTCGGTTTTTCTGCCGTGCCGGGTTGCGGTCGGCGGGGGGTCTCTCGGCCATGCGTTTTCCTTTCAGTTAGGTATTGATTCGGCAAGCCAATTCTTTGGCGATGCCTTGCATGCATGCTTCTTTGTCTTGCGGGCGGCTGGCGTTTTCACCTAGTGAATATCCGCCCAATTCATGCCCACACCCACGTCCACCCGTAGCGGAACGTCGAGCGTGAAGGCTTGTTCCATATGTTCCCTGGTCAATGCGGCCACCGCTTCGGCCTCCCGGGCGGGCGCTTCAACCAGCAATTCATCGTGTACCTGTAATACGAGTCGGGCCGAAGACCCGGCCAGTGCGTTATCCAGTCGGATCATGGCCACCTTGATGATGTCAGCCGCGGTGCCCTGCACCGGCATGTTGATCGCGGCGCGTTCCGCGCCTTTGCGGGTGTTCGCATCCGAGCTTTTCAATTCGGGCACATACCGTCGCCGACCCAACAAGGTGCTGACATATCCATTCTGGTAGGCGTCTTCCAGACATCCGTCGAGCCAGGCCCGCACTTTCGGGTATTTCGAAAAATAGGCCTCGATAAACCGGGCGGCCTCCGCCTGATTAATGCCCAGGTTGCGAGCAAGTCCGAATGCGCTGATGCCGTACACCACGCCGAAGTTCACTGCCTTGGCCTGACGGCGCATATCGGAAGTCACCTTGTCCGACTCCACGCCAAAAACACGCGCAGCGGTTTCGCTGTGGATGTCCCGTCCCGAGAAGAACGCCTCGCACAAGGCGGTGTCGCCCGACAGATGGGCCAGAATTCGTAATTCAATTTGGGAGTAGTCCGCGGAAATTAACCGCTGGTCCTTGTCCCCGGGCACAAAGCCTTTTCTGATACGCCGCCCCAAGTCCGTGCGCACCGGGATATTCTGCAAATTTGGGTCGCTGCTGGAGAGCCGCCCGGTGGATGCCACCGCCTGATTGAACGAAGTGTGGATACGCCCCGTTTGGGGATGTATCAACCGCGGCAAGGCCTCCACGTACGTGCCACGGAGCTTTTCCAGGCCACGAAATTCCACGATCAATCCGGGCAACGGATGCTGTCCGGCGAGTTCTTCCAGTACTTCCACATCAGTCGAAAAGCCGGTCTTCGTTTTTCGGAGGGGCTTGAGACCGAGTGAGTCAAACAGTATTCCTTGAAGCTGTTTTGGGGAGTTGATGTTGAATGGTTCCCCGGCCAGCTTGAAAATTTGAGCTTCCAGTTCCTTCAGACGCGCTTCCAATTCCAAGCGCAACGTCTCGAACACCTCCCGGTCGATTGCGATGCCCGCCTGCTCCATACCGGCCAACACGCGAATGAGGGGCAGTTCAACTTCTTTGAAAAGCGGATCAAGCGCGCGTTCCGTCAACACGGGAGCCAGCACATGATGCAATCGCCAGGAGAGATCCGCATCCTCAGCCGCATACACGCACGCGCGATCCACAGGAACTTGGTCAAAGGTGATTGTCTTTGAGCCCGTACCGATCAAATCGGAAATGGGGATTGGCTTGCGCCGCAGGTATTGGAGGCTGACCTCGTCTAGATTGTGCCTTAAACGGGAAGGGTCTGTCAAGTAGGACGCAACCATGGTGTCCCCCACGATGCCGCGTAGCGACACCCCCGCCCGCTCAAACACGATAAGATCATACTTGATGTTGTGCCCTATCTTCCCAACCGATTCATCCGCCAGCAAAGGGCGCAGGAGTTCGAGGGTTGTTTCCCGGGGAATCTGCGGAAGGCATTCCACGGAAGTGAGGTCGTCGGGATCGCGAAAGATGGTGAGCGCTTCCAAAGTGTGCCCTACGGGGATGTAGTATGCCTTGCTATCCGTGCAGCTCAGCGATATCCCCACCAGTTCCGCACGCATGGGATCGATAGCGGTGGTTTCGGTATCGACCGCAAAACGCCCGGACTTCCGCATTTCCGCGATAACTTTTATTAGCGCGGCTTCATCCGTGACCAGCTGATAGTCACAGCCGGACGAGGTCTCCACCTGCTCGGGCACGAGTTCCTGGAGGAGCGAAAGGAATCCCAAGGCATTGAAGGTCTTTGTCAGTTCGTCGGGATCCGGTTCCCGGCGGTGACAGTTTTCCACTTGAACATCAAGCGGCACGTCCGTTTTCACGGTGAGCAACTCGCGACTGAAGAAGGCCTGTTCCCGGTCTTCAAGCAACCGCTCCTTTTGTTTCCCCTTCAACTCGTTCACATGCTCGTAGAGTCCTTCAAGCGACCCGTAATCCTCCATCAACTTCTTTGCGGTCTTATCGCCGATGCCGCGCACCCCGGGCACGTTATCCGCCGCATCACCGATAAGCGCAAGTGCATCGATGACATGCTCAGGCCCGACCCCAAAGCGTTCCACGACCTCGGCATGCCCGGACCACACGCCCGTGTCCCCTTTGGACGGGTCATACACGCGGATACGATCCGAAACGAGCTGCAGGAGATCCTTGTCCCCCGTCACCAGCACGGCATCCATGCCTCGCGCCTCCGACTGCCGGGCGAGGGTGCCGATGACGTCGTCGGCCTCGACCCCGGGAACCACCAGGAGCGGAAGATTAAGGGCACGCACCAATTCGTGCATACGCGGGAACTGTTCTTTGAGTTCCGGCGGCGTTGCGGAACGGGTGGCCTTGTACTCGGGGTAGATCTCATCACGAAAGGTCTTGCCGGGTGCGTCAAAGACCACCGCAATATGGCTCGGGTTGTGCTCGCGCAGAATCTTGAGCAAGATGCGCGTAAAGCCGTAGATCGCATTGGTGGGGCGACCATCCGGATCGGTCAATGGCGTTCGGATGGCGTAATACGCGCGAAAGGCAAAGGCCATGCCGTCGATCAGGAAGATTTGTTCAGCCATGCGCTTTTCCATCTCTTTCTATTGGTCGCGCACCGTCAGGCACGCCAGAATTTCCTCTGCGGCACGTCGCGAGGCCCCGCCCGCGCCCAAACTCTTTCGCACTGCAGCCAGTTCCTGCAACATCCGCTCCCGCGCCGGGGTGTCCCCAATCAACGCCAGCGCCGCAGGGAGCACCTTCTTCGTCGTCACGTCCTGCTGGATGAATTCCGGCACGATACCCTTGTCCGCCAGAATATTCACAATGCCGATATATTTCAGGTCGCGCACCAGCATCCGCGCCATGAGGTAACTTAGCGGGCTGACCCGATAAAGGATGCACATCGGCACGCCATACAGCGCGGTCTCCAGCGTGGCCGTACCGGATGCCACCATACAATAACGAGCACGCCGCAGGATCTGTTCCATGCCATCAACAATAATCTCGACGGGAAAATCGCCGGAAAGCGAGCGAACCTGCACAGCACGCTTCTCGTCCACACACGGCGTCACAAAACGGGCCTGCGGATAGGCTGCGCGAATACCCCGCGCCACCTCCACCATCGCAGGCATCAACCTCGCGATTTCCTGTGCCCGGCTGCCCGGCAGGAGACCAATGAGCACGTCCGCATCGGGAGCCCCTGAAGAGCCTGATGGCGGAAAGACTGTCTGGGCGGAAATATCGTTGCCGCCTGATGCGATATGATCCAACAAGGGATGCCCCACGTAGGTACAATCGACATTCGCCCGACGGTAGAAATCTTCCTCGAAGGGGAATATGACCAGCATCTTGCGCACGCACCGGGCAATGGTATGAATGCGCTTTTTTTTCCACGCCCAGACCTGCGGGCTGATGTAATAGATGACCGGGATACCGAGCTTCTTGGCCTCCTTGGCCAGATACAGATTAAAGCCCGGATAATCGATCAAGACCAGTGCATCGGGCCGCTCCTTCTCAATATGCGCGACCGTCTCGTGCATTAGCTGTCGCACGGCGGGGAAATGCTTCACCACCTCGGAGAAGCCCATGATCGCCTGCCCCGCAAGGTCGTGGCGCAGACGCAGACCCGTTTCCTCCATCATCCGGCCGCCCAAGCCCTCGCATTGGATATCCGGTGACAAGCGGCGCAATTCGCGAATGAGGTTCGCGCCGTGCATGTCGCCCGAGCGTTCGCCCGCCACGAAGAACAACCGTTGTTTTTGGGGAACAGATGGCATGTTGGGATGGATTTCCGATTACCCAGAAGTGTTATGGATGGGTTCGAATGAACTCGCAGATGGCCTGCGCCAGTTTCAGCGCCTTTACGCCGTCCTCACCTGAAACCAGCGGTCGTTTGCCCTCGCGCACACATTCCACGAAGGAGGCCAGCTCGAGTTTGAGGGGTTCTTCTTTTTT
>CAIZGN010000482.1 GCA_903932505.1 Candidatus Hydrogenedentota bacterium | reverse complement strand
CTGGTCATCACTGATCTGGTGAGCGACTCAGCGAGGAGGCTCAGAGCCTCCATCACTAATCTGGTCATCAATGATCTGGTCATCACTGATCTGGTGAGCGACTCAGCGAGCAGGCTCAGAGCCTCCATCACTAATCTGGTCATCACTGATCTGGTCATCACTGCCCAGGAAAGAAATCACGACCACCACCGCTGCCAATTTTGCCCATTGCGATTGACTCATTGCCACGTACTCCTGTTTTTCCTCAAAACCCGAAATTATCCTAAAGGATATTCCGTCTGAATTCCAATCCCCGAACGGCACAAACCCACCTGTCCCTGATCATGCTTAAGAAACGTCATCGGCCGCAGAAAAGTTACATGGGCTTGCGCTAAGTTTTCTTGATGGCAAAGCGGCAGAAAAGTATCCGTTGCCATAGGCCGCCAAAGCTACCGCTGCCAAAAGATGCTGCGCGGAGGCTGGAATTTAAGTGGAGCATGTGTTGAATTTACCCCTATCAAAGGGAAAAACCCGCACCACATGGCATCCGTACGCAAAACTGGCAATCGTTTGCCGCAGTGAAATAGAGTATGAGTTCCACTCCCCACGGGCTCTTGAAAAACTAGTCGAGGCGGTATAACCCTCAGGGGATGGCGATGTTGCCCTTGATATTGCAGAATGCATCCCAACGTTGAAGTCCGCGTGGTCAAAGCCCCATTTTTGCCACGAACGAGTACAGAGTTGGGGTTACTGAACATAGGATATCTCGCAGGAGGGAGGGTTCGATGCACCGACTATGGATAGCGGCTTTTTTCATCATTGCATTGCTATCCACCGCTCGAGCGGAAGGTGGCATTGGTGCTTGGGAACGATGGGAGCATCAACTTACGAGCGACCGCGATTACCCCAATCCCTGCACCGATGTACAAGTTCATGTGCAGTTCAATGGCCCGCAAGGGTGCGTGCGCCAAGGGATGGGCTTTTGGGACGGCGACAAGTGCTTCCGTATTCGTTGTGCCTTTCCCTCGCCCGGCGAATGGACGTGGCATACAACCTGCTCGGACACCACCAACCACGGACTTGATGGCCAATCCGGGACGGTACAAGTAAAATCCTCTCGAGGAAAGGGGGTAATCAAAAAACACGGCTACCCAAAGGTATCAACCGATGGACGACTACTAATTCACGCCGATGGCACACCCTTTCTCTGGGTTGGCGACACTTGTTGGGCCGCACCAGTCCACGCCACAGAAATGGAATGGAAGCGTTACGTGCTAAACCGCGCATCAAAAGGCTACTCCGTGCTGCAAATTTCCATTGCCCCGGATTGGGCCTTGGAACATTCGCGGCTCGGCATTTCCCCGTTTCTTTCCCAGTTGCCCGATATCACGAAACCAAACCCCCAATTTTTTCAGGCGTTGGACCAAAAGATGGCTGTCGCCAATGATGCCGGGCTAATCGTCTTGATGGTCGGGCTCATGGAAACGCCCTACCGATATCCACAACCCGAGCAAACCGCTGTCCTGAGCCGATACATCGCCACGCGCTACAGCTCATTTGCGGCGATATTTTCCCCGAGTTTCGACAGCGGCATTCATGAAACAGAGACGCTCGCCTCGGTCAATGCCATCAGGGAAGCCGCGCCGACAAACCTCATCACGATGCACATGGGTACCGGTGTCCCCCCTCGTTTTCACACGAGCGACTGGCTTTCCTTCGACATGTATCAAAGCGGCCACAACGGTGGTGATGCCGTGCGACAATCCGAGAGAGCAACCGACATGCCCGCCGATATCTTGGCGCTCACCCCACGAAAGCCGATTATTAATGGCGAAGCTATTTATGAGGGGGATCTCGGAGGTGCCTACGGTGTCCGGCGAACCGCCTGGCTCAGTTTTCTGTCGGGTGCCGTGGGCTATACGGCGGGTATCAACCAAGTCTACAAATGGACGGAAGATGTGACCGCCAAAATGAATGTTCCCTCAAGTGACCAGATAAGCTTGCTCGCTCGATCGCTGGGCACTACATCCTGGTGGAATCTGGAACCCGCTCCCTGGCGGATTCTCAACCAACCTCAAGACCGTGCAAGATTGATGGCATTCGCCCTGATGAAGGATCACGCTCTCGGGCTCGGATATCTGCCTGGAAACGAGTCAATAAATCTCAACCTTGAAGTGCGTCAACCCCGCTACAACATGCTTTGGATCAATCCTGCCACCGGTTCATGGTGCGAAGGCTCAACCATCGCGACTTCCAGAGAAGTTGATCTAAAGCCGCCAGACGCCAGAGACTGGGTGCTGTTGCTAGCCCAGCCCAGTTCCCCGGCAATCGATGATTTCAAGAAGACGCTGCGCCGCATTGGATATAACCAGCACAAATCCACAGGCACCATCACCTTCTCCCAAACTGTGGAGATAGGGGGCCTTGTACTGAAGACCCCGTCCGACGGCGTATTTCAACACACCAACTTCCAGGGTATTCCTTGCATCGCCAATCAAAATCCGAATCGCAATAGCTATCTTTACATAGATGTCGATGACCGGCTGGCATTCCGAGGCGGGGCAAAAAAAATAGACGTCGAAGTCCAAATCGAATCCAGCGAACCCTTGGAAGGCATCCAACTCCAATATGATGCCGATGGAGCATCCGAAACCAATAACATCTACCGCCCTGTAGTGCCATCAGGGCACAAGAAGAAAGGCCGCTGGACCGCGATCCGGTTTTGCGCTGAATCCCCCTATTTGGGGAACCGACAGAACAGTGGCGCAGACTTTCGCGTGTTTCTGGACGGCAAACTATGCCACATTGCAGCCATCAAGGTCTGGATTCAAAGGTGAGGTTAGCCCGCCCCCTATATTTCGACCAACAGCGTGTCTGCCTGGTGCATCGTGCTTGTGAAAACAAGACATCCTGCGTTCAGTTCGGGCAATGTGCGCTGGACTACGGTGAATTTGCGGGCGCTTAGGACTTCAATACGGATACCGCTCGTATTGCTAACCTTGCCTTGGAAAATCGTCTGAACTATTGGGCATACTGTCGGAAGTACATGAAAGCAACGCGAAGGAGAGGACCATGAAAGAGATAGGCGTGGGATTGATTGGCACCGGCCTTTGGGGCGCGATGCATGCGCGAACCTATGCAACCATCCCCGGGGTAAAGTTGCTGGGCGTCGCGGATATTGACGAGGGTCGCGCGCAAAAACTGGCGGGCGAATACGGGGCGCGGGCCTATCGTTCACACCGGGAACTGCTTGAGGATGATTCGATTGCCGCAGTGTCGGTGGTGACGCCGGATTTCGCCCATGAGGAAATCCTTATCGATGCCGCCCGGGCCGGCAAACATATTCTGGCGGAAAAGCCGCTGGCCACGAGTGTTGAGGCGTGTGAGCGGATTCTCGCAGCGGTCGAATCCGCCGGGGTATCCCTCATGGTCGACTTCCACGCACGCTGGAGCCCACCCCTGCACAAGGCGTGGCAAGCCATTCGCGACGGGGAAATCGGTGCGCCCCAGCATGTGTACTACCGGCTCAACGACCGCATTTTTGTGCCCACGGAAATGTTGTCGTGGGCAGGGCGCTCAACCGTGCTTTGGTTTGTGGGCAGCCACGCCATCGACACGGTGCGCTGGCTGTTGAATGACGAGGTTGCCCGGGTCTATGCGGTGTCCGGCCGTCGCGTGCTGAAAGCGCGCGGGGTGGACACGCCCGATTACTTCCAGACGACCCTCGAGTTTCGCTCAGGGGCCACGGCGGTCATTGAAAACAGCTGGATCCTGCCGAACACCGTTCCCAACATTGTGGACGTGAAATGCGAGGTGGTGGGCGAAAGGGGAGCGCTGTATGTGGATCAAAGTCACAACCGCGCGATTGAAAAGTACACGGAATCAGAAGGGGTCTACCCGGATGTTTTTGTCTTACCCTCCATCTACGGCGTGCAGCAGGGATTCGCAGCGGAAAGCATACGCTACTTCGCCGAGTGCGTGCGCGAGGGACGGACACCCATGGTGACCGGACGGGACGGACTCGAGGCCACGAAGGTGATTTGCGCGATCGAAGAATCCGTGCGCACACGCCAACCGGTGGAGCTTCTAACGTGAGTCCCCTCGCCCATTTAGAGGTCCGAGGTGCCGCAACCCCCGAGGAGCGGGCACAGGCCGATGACCTCATCGCGAAAACCCAGCTCGTCGATTATTGGGTCGCCCGACGCTGGCTCGACACCGTGGGGCGGGACATGCCCGGCTTCAAACTGGAGCACACGCGGATTGCATGGGTCGACGGTGAAATGGCCGGCGCGCTACGGCTCATCACCGCCGATCTTCGCATTGGAAAAGCGCGCTGGAAGACCGGTGGTTTCGGCTGGGTGTCCACCATCCCCGCGTTTCGAAATAGCGGGGTGTGCCGTGCGCTGATTGAAGACACCCATGCCTACATGGCCGCAAACCACTACCATGCCGCACAGCTCTTTGGAATAGCCAATTTCTACCACCGCTTCGGCTATACCGTGTCGCTGGCAGACCACACGATCCGCCTTGAGGTATCCTCCATCGCGGATTTGCAGGATACCACCCTCGACATCCGGCCCCTGCGGGAAGAGCATATTCCCCATCTGCTTCGCTTGCATGATTTGCACGAGGAGAAGGCGTCGTGTTCCATGGTTCGCACGGCCGAGGACTGGAAAAACCAGTTCCGGGAGGTGCGCCCGGTCACCCCGCTAGGGGCGGACTGGCATCGCGCCATGGGGTTGTTTGACGGGCAAGGTCGCCTGACCGCCTATTTCTCGCCACAGACCGAAAGAGACGGGCTGCACATCAAAGAAATCGGCACCGAATCCTCGTCGGTGCATCCCGCACTGTTGCAGACCTGCGTGAACCGTGCGCGCGAGCAGGACAAGGCCACTATCGTATTCCACCTGCCGCCCTTTCACCCCTTCGCGCGATTTCTGGAGGACTTCGACAGCCACCACACCACCGAGCACTACCGATGCCGGGAAGGCATGATGATACTGATCAACCCGGGTGCCGCCCTCACCGCCATGCTCCCCGAATGGGACGCGCAACTGGCTGAATCTGCCGCGCGGAACCGTCCGGCCAGTTTCACTGTGCAGACCGGTGGCCTGTACTGGTGCATCAAGTCCGACGGGGTTCGCGTGACGATTCACGCAAACGAAAAATGCGGCCCGGTCGCTGCGATAGCTGGCGAAACGCTGCTACGCTGGACAACAGGCTTTGCCCACGTGGAGGATTGGCTTGAATTGCACGGACAAGGCTGGGGCGCAAATGAATCAGCCCTCTTGCGAGCGATATTCCCGAAGCGCAACCCCTTCGTATGGCCCGCCGACCATTACTAGAAAAACGGACCGGCCCTAGTTAAGCTTGAGAACTCGCAGGCCGTTCTCCTGAAAAAGCACCGTTTCGCTGCGTTCGAGCGCGTCCAGATTGTTCATGTAATCCAGGTAATACGGTGCTTGCAGATGAAAGAGGTCCAATACGGGGTTCTTGTTCACAAGCCAGCCGTTCCATACCTTACGGGCGTACAACTCGTTGAACTGCGTGCCCGGCCGGGCAAACTCCATATAGACCAGATACTCGATTCCGAGGCCCTTGAGATATTTCTTGAGCGGCGCAGGACCGTGAAAAAAGGGGATGCCCGGCGGAATGCAGACCGCACCGATGACATCAATGTTGTAGACCGTATTGCGCGAGTAGTCCAGCAAAGCGGGATGTTCGACAGCCGCCATGATGGAAGCGGAATCCGGAATCACCCGCTGTGCCCGCCAGTAGGAAGCCTGCAGCGCGGGGCCGTAGTACGAGTTGGCCCGGAGCTGGGTGCGCTCCACGGCCAGACGCGCCGCCTTGCCAAGTTCCTGGCCGCCGTAATGCATGTGCGCATACAGCAGTATGCCAAGAAAGAGTCCGGCCGACACCGCAGCAAGACGATGCCCCCGAACGCGTATGGATTGACGGGGACGCGCGTGCAGGAAGGCCGCCAAAATACAGT
Organism: Candidatus Hydrogenedentota bacterium; assembly: GCA_903932505.1. Taxonomy (GTDB): domain Bacteria; phylum Hydrogenedentota; class Hydrogenedentia; order Hydrogenedentales; family CAIZGN01; genus CAIZGN01. Next base: position 1,029 of record CAIZGN010000482.1, on the reverse strand, counting down.
AGAGTGCGACGGGGAATAGCGTCGGGAACGCGTACCGGTAGAGGGTGACGTATTCGCTGCGCGTAAAGGAGGCGGTGGTGGCAATCGCCGCGAGAATGGCAGCAAGGGCATAGGGCAGGGCGGTGTGGCGCAGGGGTCGCCAGAACGCAAGCGACATGGGCAGAAGCAGCAGTATGACGTTTTGCTGAATCAGGAAATCGCGAATCCACAGGAGAAGTCCCCAACCGGATACGCGCGCCTCGAAGCCGGGGAAATTCACATTGGTGTACCCCTTCATAAGGGGATACAGAAACGCGGCGGAGGATTGTTGCAAAAGCAGCATCCACGGAAGCAGGAACAGGCCGAAACATAGCCACAAAAACAGGGTATGCTTCATGGCAAGCAGGAACGCGCGACGGTTGTGAAACAGAATGAGCACCGAGAAGAGGCACAGCCACAGCCCGGCGGCAAGGGTATAGTTCACCCGCATGGTGCAGGGGGCGGCAGCCGTCATGGCGAGCAACCCAACGCGTGGAAGCGAAAGACTGCCCGGCGGAAACAGCTCGATCGTCCGGAGCAGAACCAGGAAACACACCGCACCCGTAAGGCTGCTCATGGTGTTCAATGTGGGAACGGGAAAGGTGATGGTCAGGAAAATCGCGATGTAGTAGACCAGAATATTCTTCATCCGGTGCTGACGCAGATACCCGTAGACGATACCCGCCAGCAAGATGCGGCTTAGCCCCCGTTCAAGCAGATCCAACTGATTGAAGTCGTTGAAACCCAGAAAGAACGCCTGGATGAATGAATGACCGCCAAGCGTGGGCAGACGGCGCAGGCTGAAAGGTTCCAGCAGAGTCCCGGCGTCCAATATGCGCTTGATAAAGGGGAAATAGGCCACGCAGTCATCACAAATGTGGTAATAGCGGGTGTCGAGATACGCGATGTAATACAGGCCAACGGCCAGCACTATCGGCAGATGCCAAAGCCGGGGCAGTAGTCCCGTGATATAGGCCACCCCCCCCCGAGCCGCCATTCCGCACCGCAGCT
>CAIZGN010000481.1 GCA_903932505.1 Candidatus Hydrogenedentota bacterium | reverse complement strand
CGCTCGTCGAACGGTTGCAGTAAAAAATAACCGTGCCCAAAAACATGTTGATCGGCCCCTCGGTGTTACGCCAGAATCCCGGCATCCCCTCCACAACATCCACGCCCCAAAGCGTAACGCCAAAGAAAAAGATCGCCGCAGCAAGATAGTTCAGTAGCTTCCGGTAATGCGGCAGGTCAAAAGACACAAACCAAAGCAGCCCACCGAGCATGGCATAAAATGCCGATGTGGATCGTGCGAGATAACCCACGATGGGTATGGCAGGCAGCTCCCCCAGACTGAGTTTCTGGTGGACGGCATTCATCCACGCATAGGGCATGACCACGGCAAAAACCGCAAGCAGGGCCATGCTGCCCGTCACCCGCAGAAAGACCTTGAGGAACCGCGTTCTCATGACTTGATTCCCGGGGACGCTCCCGCCGACACGGCTCTATCCCGATAACACAAGACGCGCTGGTCGATGTTGTTGGCATGAAAGGCGACGCTGCATGGTTCAGCCAGATGCCCCGGCTCAATCACGCGCACGACCTCATTCAGTGCAGCCGCTTCCGGCAGCAGTTCAAGCAAGCTCGACGGCGTCTGCTCAAAGAAAGCGCGTTGGAGCATATCCTCGGCTCGGGTCGGAACCAATGCGAGATACAGCATATCCATTTCGACCATCTCGCTGAAGAAGTGAGTTCCGTACGAAATTTCAGGAACCAGCCCCTCCCGCATCTCAACAATCTCGCACAACACATTCACGGATTCGATTTCGGCAAATTTCACCGGAACCCCAAGGTAGGGACTGCTGGTTCCCCATCGCCCCGGCCCCAGAAGCATCAACGAGCCAGCAGGTCGCTCAGGCAGATGAGTGATCTTCCCGATCAACCGGGCCACGGCATGTTGATCCTGCAGCGGCAGTGCCGCATACCCGGCGGGCGAGACATATACCAACCGTCCCACAACGCCATTCCGGCTGTGCCCCACTACCGGCCCCCCCCGGGACTGCAACAGCCAGTCCGACTCAGGCACATCATGCTGCAGGCGTTCCACAGCGCGGCCCCCGCTGGTCTGCAGAGGACGACACTGCACAATATTAACCCGAAATTGCTCGGCGTCAAAGAAATTCCCCGTAAATTCCACATCGACTGGGCAACCATACGCATCTTGGACCGCCCGCAGCATAGTCCGCAGTTCGCCCGCAAAGGGTGAATGCGCCAGAAGGTTTTCGAACAGGAGGCTCTTTGGCACACTGCTGGTTTCTTTCCCCACCTCGCGCGCGCGACGGAGAAGGGCGGAATCGCGTCCGGCAAAGAGATCCATGGGGATATCCTCAATATAAGGAGCGAGAACATCGAAGGGCACCGTCTCTTCTTGGTTGTTCACCAAGTCAATCACATCCACATAGCGCTGCGTGTGCGTGCTCTCGCCGTGACCCTCGTCTGGACGGCGCATGGGCGCGTTGAGCGGGACAATCCGGGTGTAATCGTCCTCGATACGATCCACCGCGCGCGTACCCAAACCAAAGACTAACCGCAACATGCCCGCCTCCGGATCAATTTCAGGACTCCACGCAAACAGATTGTGCGAGAAACCCACACCGGCAATTTGGGGGAAATGGTAAGGGCCGTGCTGGGCACCAGAGACGCGCTGCACCAGAAGCGCCATTTGTTCGTCCCGCTGCATAAGCCCGTGGCGCGTCCGGTAAGACAACGCCTCTTCACCAATGCTGCTTGCGTAAACCGTCTTGATGGCCGAGATAAAATTCTCCAGACGTTGGGCGATCCCCCCCTGATTGGGACAGAAAACGCTGTCGTACTTTCCTGCGAAGGAGTTCCCGAAGCTGTCTTCAAGCAGACTGCTGGATCGCACGATGATCGGCGACTCCCCATAGTATTCCAGGATCTCTACGAACTGCTCGAGAATACGCTCGGGAAAGGTACCCGTCAGAATGCGGCGGCGGGCCTGTTGTGCGCTTTGCAGAAAGGTTTCAGAGTGTTGGTTAGCCCGGCGAACCCACCAACAACCATTCCGAACCAGATAGGTATAAAAAACATCGGACCCGATAAAAAAGGAATCATGGGGTTCGAGTCGTGCCCGTAGTTCCGGGGTATCCCGCTCGACAATAGCCCGCGCCAGTAGCATCCCCGCCGACTTACCACCAATAAGCCCGGTACCCACAATCCGCCGCCCGATGTCGAGCAGATGGTCGACCGTGAGGTAGCGCTCCGCCAACGCCAATATGCTTTGTTCGCGAGAAAACACCATGCGAAGCAAGCGGCGAATCAATTGGGCAAAATCCGCCTGAACCAGTCCACGCTGGTGCAAGCCAATGGTCTCGGCCAACTGCACAAAGGCCCGGTGCCACACATCCATATGCTTGGCCGCACTCTCTAAAGCCGAAGGGGCTGCGGCGTTCAGAATTTCCGCCATGGTGCAACTGTCCAGCACCGGATGAAACGCATCGTCCTTCCATTCGTGCAGCATAAAAAGCGCGGGCGCATTGCGCAACTGCACTTTAATCGGCCGGACGAAGAGCCGCTTGTCCAGAGAATACACGTCCAGCATGATCTGCGTGGTTTCACGAATGGGCCGAAGCGCGGCGGGCGAATGATGCGAACGGGTCAGAGCGAAATAGGCGATGGTCTCCATGTCGTAGAGATACGGACAGGTCAGCTGAAAAAAGTTCCCCAGCATTTCGTCACTGAACCAGTCCGCCGCCAATTCGGTAAGGCAGTCGAAAACATAAAACGCGCCCCTCCCTGCTTTCTCAATGGCGGAGTGAACGCTTTCCAGAAACGGTTCAAAACCGCTGTCAGGCCGAAGCTGGCAGATTTCCAGACCCGGGGTGGGCTCAAGCAGCGCCGTATGCGTGGCAAATCGAAAATACACGATCTTCCGCCCGCTACGCCGCGCCTCCTCGAAATAATGGCGGACAAAAAGGGCGTAATCGTCAATGCTATTAACTTGCCAGACAATATTGTCCCCGGTCATAAGCCCGTGCAGCAGCCGATCCAGTTCGGGCAATCCAGTAGTCAACCCACGATGTGCAGACGGCATGAAACCTCCTTCAATGGCTGGCTCCCCGTATCGGGAACCGCTTACGCGCATTGTAATGGCGCGTGTGGTTTCCGTGCAATGACGACACACCCATTTGACAAAAGAAGGCCGCAAGCGCGAAACTTTCTCAAAACCGTAGGGAACCAAGAATAGAAAGATTTTGACATGAAAAGCATTCGTCTCGGATTAGTCGCCTTCCTCCTGCTGGTAGCAACCCGCAGTGCAGCCGAAGAAAAAGATGTCCGAAAAATTGACCCGAACATGGCTGGGAAGGCCGCAGAACTTTCCACGAAATGGACAGATGCCCGCAGCCTCACCATTGAGGGGCAAGGTTGGAAAGAAACGGCCCATCCCTATGATCGCTTGCCTGAAAAGGCACAAAGCGTGGTTCCTGAACTCGTCTGCACGCTAAGCCAAAATAGTGCAGGCATCACCGTTCGCTTCATAACGGACGCAACAAAGGTTTTTGGACGCTGGACAGTGACGAACGAAACCTTGGGTATGCCCCACATGCCAGCGACCGGTGTGAGCGGCCTTGACCTCTATGTGCGCATTGACGGGCAGTGGCGATGGGCCGGAATGGGCAAGCCAGAGTCTGGCGTCACAAATGCAGTACAGCTGGCTTTTGGAATCCCCAAGGAAAAACATGAATTCCTACTCTACCTTCCCCTGTACAACGGCGTGAAGCAAGTGGACGTCGGTGTTCCCGAAGACGCAACCATCGAGCCAGCCCAACCGCGCCCGTCAGACCACGACAAGCCCGTGGTAATCTACGGCACCTCGATTGTGCAGGGCGGTTGCGCATCCAGACCCGGCATGGCACACGCCGCCATTCTTGGACGAAAGCTGGATCGCCCCGTCATCAATCTCGGCTTCTCCGGAAATGGCAAGATGGAAATGGCCCTGGAAAATCTCCTTGCCGAATTGGACGCAGCCGCCTATGTGCTCGACTGCGGGCCCAATATGAGCACCGCGCTGGTGACTGAGCGGTATCTTCCCTTTATTAAGGCTTTGCGTGCGGCACGCCCCGTCACGCCGATTGTCTTGGTGGAAAGTGTTCACGTCCAAAGCTCGGTGGCATTTCCCGGACTCAAGGCCGGATCCGACGAGATGAACCGCGAGATTAAGCGTATCTACCATGCGTTGCGAGGCGAGAAAGTGAAGAACCTGTTTTATGTGCCCAGTGAGGCTCTGCTGGGCGATGATGGCGAGGGTACGGTGGATGGAATACACCCAACCGACCTGGGTTTTGTCCGCATGGCAGATGGCTTGTACGCCTTCCTGCGTCCAATCTTGGGCGAATAGAGCGACCTGTACACCCATGAAAAAGCCGCCGCAGGTGCGGCGGCGGTGTTCATGCAACGGGCCATTTCCGCAGCGAACGCTCGCCGGGGACTGCCTCCGTGTGACGCGTCATGGGGTAGACGCGGAACACGGTGACTCTCCCTCGTCCTGCCGCGGAAGCGGCCCGTCCATCAGGAAGAAGCGGCACTAAGGCCGTTCTTCACAAAGTCGCTCAGTCGGCCCTGAATAATGGAGGCCGTCTTGTCAATGTTGGAGCCCACATCCCCGTTAAGCACCTGCAAGGCGCCGAGGATTCCCCGGGCTTCATCGATTCCCTGATTAATGGCACCGCCAATAAAGTCGGCAAACTGTTGCCGACCGGCCTCATCATTCGCCAACCCGTGCTGTTTGGCGTACTTGTCGAAAAAATTGAGACCGAAATCAGCGATACGTTGAGCGGTGGCTTCCGGCGTGGTGTCAATGACCGCGCCTTCAGGTATCCCCAGCGCAGTACGGGCATCACCCACAATGCTCTGCAACTTGCTGTACGCCCGTTCCAGAACCATGCTCATCGCCTGGCCATTATTGATCTTCGCTCCAGACCCGAACTCCACTGTGTCCTTCGGGCTGCTCACACCGATTTCTTGAGGCAACAAGGCTTTAGGATTGGCAAATCCCACCGTTTTCACTGCTTCGCTTGCCGCGTTCGTATTGGATACTGAATTCATCATGGCTAAACCCTCGCTCGGTTGATCCTGAAATTTGGGTTCGGACTCTCCGCTAACGTAGACTATCGGCAGGATCTTGAAATTACTTTAGAACGAAATGAGGATATTTTCGTACATGCCGCCTATTCCTGATGAAGAGCTTGAATACACGTTTTTCCGAAGTTCCGGCCCCGGTGGACAAAAGAAGAACACCACCGACTCCGCCGTGCGCCTGCGTCATCTCCCCACCGGAGTGATGGTAGTCGCCACATCCTCCCGCTCCCAATATCGCAACAAACAGACCGCCTTGCAGGAGCTTGAGCGACGTCTGCAGGTCATGCGACGCCGTCGCAAGCGCCGGGTCGCCACCGCCCCCACCAAGGCCAGTCAGGAGCGCCGAATTGAGGACAAGAAAAGGCGTGGAGGGATAAAGACAACCCGAGGAACCCCGGAGCGGGAGGACTAAAGTCGAAAATCTCGATTGAAATCGCCGCTAGACGTCGAATTCCGCCAGGATTTGAAGCGCGGAACTGGTTCCAATACGGCTAGCCCCGGCTTGCAGCATAGAAAGGGCGTCCTGACAGGTTCGGATCCCCCCGGCCGCCTTAACCCCCGCTGCCGTACCCACCGCATCCCGCATCAACTGCACATCTTCCACAGTGGCTCCCCCATCCCCAAAACCGGTGGAAGTCTTCACAAAGGCAGCCCGGGCGCGAAGACACATCTCACAAAGCAGGATTTTTTCATCCCGCGTAAGGAAGCAGGTTTCAAAAATGACTTTCACGGGGATATTCGGTACAGCCCGCACAACCGCAGATATTTCCCGCTCAACAAAGCTGTGATAACCGGATTTGAGTGCGCCAAGGTTGATGACCATATCAATTTCACCCGCACCATTGCGCACGGCCTCTTTGGCCTCCTCCACCTTCATGGGCGCTGAATTCGCGCCCAGCGGAAACCCCACACACGCATCCACCTTCACAAGGGTCTCCGATAATTGCTTGGCGCAATAGGAGGCCCAGACAGGATTAACGCTCACCGCCGCAAAACCGTTTTCGGCGGCCTCGGTGCATAATTGGCGAATTTCAGCCTCGGTCGCGTTGGAACGCAACAAGGTATGGTCAACCAGTCTCGCGAAGTCACTGCGGGTCATCACGTATCCCTTCTGCCCTAAAGAAACACCGCATTTTCGGAATCTATGCGATCGAAAAGATTGATCCCCACCTGTCGAAGCAAAAGATCCAAGCGCACAATGGGGAATCCAAGCACATTCTGATAACACCCTTGATAGCCCGCCACCAGCAGGCTGCCGGGCCCGTCGACCGTGTAGGCTCCTGCGCGATCCACAGGACGCACCGCTTCGGTGAAGCACACGATTTCTGTCTCCGAAAGCTCGCGAAAAGTGACCCGGGTGGTTTCACTGCCTTGGGCGAGCGCGCCGGTTTCCGTGTTAACCACGGCCAGCCCCGTCAGCACCTCGTGGGGTCGACCGGAAAGGCGACGAAGCATGGCCTGAGCCTCCTCTATATCCGCCGGTTTGCCAAGCACATGACCATCAATGAACACCAGGGTGTCCGCACCGATAACCGCCGCAGGGCTCGGCAGGATGGCCGCAACCTCGTCGCGCTTGGCGCAGGCATTGGTCTCGACAATGGCCGAAGGGGAATCCCCTTCAAAGATCTCGTCCGCATGGCTTAGCTGCACCTCAAACGGAACCCCCAGTGCGGCCAGTAAAGCACGTCGACGAGGCGACCCCGAGGCCAGCACTATGGGGATCATGGTTTGGATGCTCCAATCGGGGCCGACAAATCCTTCACCTGCACGGACGGCGCGGAAGGTTTGGTCTCGCCCGTGACGGGCAGCGGTATCGACTTGCCCTGCGCGTCCACGGTCTCCGCGCGCACATCGTTCACCACGATCGCAGTGCCTTCCGGCAGCTGAACCCGAATCTTTTCCGGGTGCGGTTCAGACTGAACGCTCAGCTCGGAAACCTCGATGATCAATTGCGATTCTTTGTCGGTCACAATTCGAATACGGTAGGGCAGGAAGTCATTGTCACGAAGATACAGACTGGCTTCTTGAAAGGGTGCGCTGTCTTTTTGCTCAGGCTTTGGCTTCACCAATAAGCCATACCGGCCCTTATCCCCCTCCGTAGTGAAAAGGCTGAGTTCATAGCTCTGTCTGAGTTTGGTCGTATCGCTTTCAAAGGCCAGAAAAAAGACATCCAGCGATGTGGTGTCGGTCTGCAGGTGTTCCGGTGCGCCCGTGTCCCGGGCGTCATACACCAGGCATTGCTTGAGGGCCGGTTCATACTCATAAACGCGACCCTGATCGACCAAGGTCGATACATCCGGGTCCACGGTATGAAACAGAATGCTCCTCGGACGGGTATAGACCAGCGTTCCCGTCGTGGTCAAAGTCTCGTCCGGCAATACCGATTTCTGAGAGAATTTGGCCTCGATGGCCATGCTGTTCTTGCGGGCATCAGAGAATTTGACCAGAAAGTCATCCAGCGACAACCCAGGTTGGGCGCATAACGCGATAAGAGACGCGGCGAGCATGGTAATCACTGCGGTGCTTCCTCTCCGGTTGTCGGCGTGTCGAGGGCGGATGGATGGCTCCCCGGTTCAAAAGGGTCTTCCTGCATGGGTACCACTTCCGGTTTCGCACGCGGTCCAAAATTAAAGGAGCGCAGGCGTGCGGACACAGACCGGTAAATTTTCGAGCCATGCGAGGTGTCTTCCGTCCCCCGCTGTTCGGCCGGAATGATACCGGTCACGATGGAACGGTGCGCTTCGAGCAGGGACAGGATATCCTGCCGCACGCGATCCCGCGCACCCTGCAACTCGGCGATTTCCATCTGCAATTGTTCCGGCATGTCACGAGCCTGACTTTGGGCACGGCTATAGGCCAGGCTCGCCTCGGCCAACAAGGCATCCGCCTCCCGCCGGGCCGTATCGAGAATCGTCTCACTGAACTTCTGAGAGCTTTTCAGTGCGTTTCGCAGCGCCTCTTCCATCTCATGGTACGAGGAAACATCCTTCTCAAGGACGACAAGTCGCTCTTTCATCTCACGTATCTGCGAAAGCATGGAATCGAAAAGATCCCCCACATGCTCCCGGAACGCGTTCACCTCTTCGCGGTCATAACCGCCAAACAGGGTGCGGCGGAACTCCGTGTAGTACAGGTCACTCGGCGCTACGTTGGCAACTTGCCACGCTTCATCCGGATTCAACGGTGGTTGGCTCACGTGTGTTTCTCCAGCCTATCAGGCTTCTTGGGTGACTATCGGCCGAGCTCTTGGGAGCGGGCGGCGGCGGCG
>CAIZGN010000480.1 GCA_903932505.1 Candidatus Hydrogenedentota bacterium | reverse complement strand
GCCGACAGTGAGGACACTGTTGAAATTTGGCCGGCAATTCCCGCAAACTGGTGGAACTCCGGTGTTGGTTTCAGTAATCTCGCAATTAAGGGCGGGGCCTTGGTAGACGCAACAATTAGCGGACGAAACATTTCGGTAAAACTCACGAATACATCCCATACCCCCATGGCTAGAACCTTAAAGGTGTGGCTTCCTGCAGGCACAACATATCTCACCGAGTCGCCATCAGGCGCCTCATTTTCGGGCAGCTATGCTAGTCTGGGCGTGACCTTGCCTGCAAGCAGTGCTGCAAACTACCTTTTCGTCCTGCCGTCGAGTGAAATAAACTTGGTCGGAGTGCCCACCGAAACCGTGACGGTGGGAACAAGGTTAGTTCTTACAGCCTCCTCCGTCAGCGGTGCCGATACTGAATTTTTCTGGTCGTCAAGCGATGAAGCAATTGCCACTGTGGTTTCACTGGATGCGATCCATGCCGACTTCGCCATCTTGGCTGGTGGCACGGTCACCATTACGGCTACCGGAAATATCACCGGTCGTACCGCGACATTCACAATTACCGTCCCGGAACCACCCAAAACCCCGGTGGCGGGCTTGTCAGGCCTTGCGGCGTTGGCGGTGTTCTTAAGCCGGGCAGCAATACTGTGTCGCAGGAGGTAAATTCCCTGTTCACCCCGTAGCGGTATCCTTGGTACTTTGTTCGCTATGAGCCCACAAGTTCCGGTAGACTTTCCCGGTTCGCATGAGTTCATGGTGGTTTCCCAATTCTACCATACGCCCGGCTTCGAGCACATAAATTCGGTCGGCGGTACGGGCGGTTCTAAGGTTGTGGGCCACTACGATCCGGGTTCGGCCCATGTAGGTCGCATCGATTTTTGAGATTACTTGAGCCTCGGTGAGCGGATCCAGAGCGGAGGTTGCTTCGTCAAGAATCAGAATCGGCGCTTCGCGCACCAGCGCTCGTGCCACGCATAACCGCTGCTTTTGTCCCCCGGAAATGGATCCACCCTCGCTCAATATCGTCGCATAGCCATCCCGCATCGGCGCGACAAACTCATCGACATGTGCGATAGCGGCTGCTCGAAGAACGGCTTCGCGCGAGGCGGTGGGTTTCCCGTAGCGGATGTTTTCTTCGATGCTTTCGGTGAACGTGTTGATGGTGTCCGTTACGATGGCCATGTTATTTCGGAGGCTCGCCTGTGTTACATCCCGGTACGGTAAATCGTCTATGCGCAGTTCGCCTTCGGTGGGATCGTAAAGGCGCACGAGCAGCGCGCACAGAGTTGACTTGCCAGCCCCGCTCGCCCCAACCACGGCGACCTTTTCGCCGGGATTGACGTGCATAGAAACGTTTTTCAGAGCTACGATACCATTGGCATAGGCAAAGGAAACATTGTCCAATTCAATTTTCCCTTGGACGCTTGTAAGTGGAAGCGCGCCCGGATGATCCTCAATCGTAGGGGGTATGGCAAGCGTTTCAATCATCCGCTCACCGGGAACTAGTTTCTGCCTAATGAGTTGGAAAGTGATGACTGCCTCTTGAAAAGGAGTCACAAACTGGGCCATCAAGCCAAAGATTGCGGTATACTCGCCAATGGTCAGGTTCTTGTTCAAAACGAGAGATCCAATATAAAAACTCAGGAATCCAAAGTATATGGGAAGCATCATTGTTGAGATCAGCATGTCACACCACGTATACAGTGTGCGCGAATAATCCGCTGCCACCAGGCGTGCCGCCTGGGAAACGTACCACCGCCTCGCGGTTCGTTCGAGGCAATAGCTCTTGATTAGCTTGAAGGGGAACAGAATTTCGCGTAATACGGATTCACTTCGCTGGTATTCCACCCGATAATTACGATCCCACGTGCGGACTCGTGTTGTAATCCAGTGTTTAACCGAAAAGTAGATCACCAAATACACACAACAGGGGAGCAACAGCCATGCCGTGAATTTGCTGGTGAGCACCAGAATTACAAGCGTGATGCGTTGCACCGCGCCAAACGTTTTCGGAATCACCTCAGAGGCCAGATAGGCGGCATCATCCACATCCGTCGTGCATCGAAACATGTGTTCGCCGACAGGGCGCTGGCCAAAAAAATCCATCGAGAGCGTCTGCATGTGTTTGTAAAACTGGATTTTCATGTCCAACGCTATACGCGACATTGTGTAAGCGGACATGATATTGGCGGGAAGCGGCTGTTGATCAGCTCTGTCCGTGCCCGCAATAAGGCCGAGCCCCTGCCCCAGTAACATGGCACCAAAGATAAGCAGTGCCGTCTGAATCACCAGTGCGTAGTCTTTGTTTGGAAACGCCTCATCAAGGAGCACCGCGGTTAGGAGAATAGGAACAACGCTCATAGCCGCAGTCACAATGGAGGCAATAAACCGAAGCAGAACCTTGTCCCAATAGGGAAACGCATATCGCTGCAAACGAAGCAGCAAGCAAAACCGTTCCCACCGACTTAACTTGCTTGAATCGATGACCATCTTACTCTGAACATCCAAGAGAATCATGAGGACGCCTCCCCGATGGCCAAGGGAACCCCGCCCTCAGGCTTTTCCTGTTCCGCAGCCCACAATTGGCGGAAGGGACCCTCCCTGGCGATCAATGCTTCGTGACATCCTCGTTGCACGCACAATCCATTTTCCATAACAATAATTTCATCGGCATCCCGAACCGATGCAATATGGTGGGCAATAACAATCGTTGTTCGTCCTTCTTCGACCTTCGCCATTTGCTTGAGGACGAGTTCCTCCGTAACCGGATCAAGGGCGGACGTGGCCTCGTCCAAATATAGAAAGCGCGGGTCCCGAATTACAGCCCGAGCGATTGCAAGGCGCTGCTTTTGCCCGTTGGAGAGATCCCCTCCCTCAAGAAGAACGCTATCCAATCCGTTCGGCATTTCCTCGAGGGTAGCCCCTAATCCGGCACACTCAATGGCGTACTCCAATTGTTGATCTGTAGCGTGAATATTCCCCATAAGGATATTGTCGCGAAAAGTGGCAGAGAAGAGGAAGTTGTCCTGAAGTACAATCGCCACGTGGGCGAGGTAGGAGTCGAGGCGAATGTCCCGCAGGTCCACCCCGTCAATCAAAACGCGACCTTGATGGGGATCGGAAAATCGCATCAATAGATTGAATATGGAGGATTTGCCTGCGCCGGATACCCCGACAATGGCCAGCTTTTTCCCGGGTTCGAGGGAAAATGAAAGGTTTTTGATAACATCCGGCCCGTCCGGTTGGTAGCGAAAATAGACTTCTTCAAACGCAATAGCCCCAATTGAATTCCGAAGAATGACAGGATTCTCCTTGTCGCGTATTTCCGGAACACGATCGAGAGTCTCCAACATCCGCTGGGCCGGCACACAAGCCAGCCGAAAACGCTGGATAGTGTAGACCAACTGGATCAAGGGAACCATGACCAGCCAAATAAGGCCCTGAAGAGCAACATAGTCACCAACCGTCATCTTACCCGCGATCACCAGAGCACCGCAGAAAAGAATGTAGACAACCTGACGCACGGTCTCGTGCAGTACAATCGTGCCGTGCGCCCAAGAGTTCTCAACAATATAGCAGGCCAGCCATGCCCGCAAAAACTCCTTCAAACGTCCGTAATATCGCCGAAGCTCGTGCCGCTCTCGAGACATCGCCTTGCTAATGGGATATCCCGAAAGTCCTTCTTGAAGAATCGCCGACACGTCCTGCTGCCGCCTGCGAAGTTGGGTTTGAAAACGATAGCCGTAGCCAGTAAGCACGTGCGAAAACACGTAATGAATAGTGATATAAACCGAAATCAACACCACCAGCGATGGATTGAGTGCAAACAACAACCCGGCAGTGGTCAATATTGGAATCAGGCGCTCGAAGATCTCAGGCAATGTGCTGATGGTGATGTCGGTTGCAGCGGTCGAATCATTGTTGATCCGATACATGTTTTCGCCAATTGGGCGGGATTGATGGAAGGCCAGCGACATGCGTTGGAGGTGATCGAAAATCATTCGTTTAAGCTTAAGGTCCAAGCGCATACGAACATAAAGCGTAGAGGTTGCCCAACACAGAAGAAAAATGAGGGACGCGAGCGACATCGCCAGAGCCAGAGTTGCCCATTCAAGAAAATCTAGGGAATCCCCCCCCGCCAACGTGTCGACTACTTTCCCCGCAGCCAATGCGCCAAGAACCTCGACAACCGATTTCGCCTCCAGCACGACAACGCGCAATAGGAGCTTGTCCCAATACGGCAGCGCCAAGGGGACAAACCGCACTACCAATTGCAGAAAGCCCCGAATCCCGCCTAACGTCGGGTCCAAGTTTTCTTGTGCGTTACGAGGCTGTTCGATTGCCGTACTCATTGCGTTCCTCTAGGCCAAGTCCCCGATGGGACATGAATGGCACCCCGTAAATCAAGAAAGCCCCCGAGAATCGATTCAGTGATATGAGAGCACATCTGCCCCGATCTTTTCCGGTAACGTATCACCAAAGAGGCGCACAAAATCACCAAACTCGACCAAAGTAGGGCAGCCCTATGGAACCAAAGGGGCCCAGCTCTTCCAGCGGGGAGGAAAACGGAGTCAGGTTGCCCGCTTTCTGAACTCACGCGGTGTCAAGCGATACGCCTTTTGAAATTGTCGCGCAAAATAACTGCTGTCGCTAAAGCCCACAGCATACGCAACATCCGTTACCGAACTGTTTCCCTCACGCAAGAGGTCACTCGCCTTTGTGAGGCGATAATGAATGAGATACTTGATGGGTGACCCCCCGTAGTATTTAGTGAAGGCGCGAAGCAATGTGTTTTTGGACATACACGCAATATCGGCCAAATCCTGCAAGGAAATGTCATCCTGATAGTTTGATTCAATAAAAGAACGAACGCGCGACAGACCAAGTAATTCCGGAGATGCAGGAGTCGCCTGTTCCACATAATTACGCGACAGATAACCGATCACAAGGGTCAAGTAGGCATGCATCATGGATTCACAGGCGGGGGGGCGGTCCCGATATTCCTCCTCAAGAGGGGCAACGAGATTATGGAAAAGGTGGAGCATTTGCTCCTTGGAAAGGCGGAATTTGCTGGTTAATCCGCGCTCCAGCCGAAACGCAGGTTCGAGATGGAAAAGGGCATGAAATCCCGGGAGATGCTGGAGATCCGAGTCGGAGATGTCAAAGCGCTTGAAATCAAACATGATATTGCATAGGTCCAAGCCTTCAATATCATCATATCCGTGCACTTCGTTGGGTGTTATTACAAAGACATCCCCCGCCGCCAAGGCATACTTCCGATCCTCAAACAAGTGGAGTCCATGGCCATGACGAACAATAACGATCTCGGTAAAGTCGTGAAAATGCATTTCAAACGAATGCTCAGGGAACAAACTATACTCGAGACAGAACCACGAATCGGGATCCACGCATCCAGGCGTATCTCGGAAAGTCCACAGTTTCGCCATAATCGACTATGTTATACTGAGCCTGACGACGTTTTCAAACCCTCTGGGCCTAAGATATTGAACCGCTCGACACGGCCCCGGGTACGTTTTTATCTTTTTTCCCAACCCGACCTCGTCCCTCAGAACAGGAGGTGCGTTGCCACGCGTCCAGACATTCCACGAGCAATTTGGTGATATTATCTGGTTTTTAGATGACTTTATACGGGCACATATCCGTCACAAGGATTATAATGATTTTGCTTCTTCCAACGGATGGAAGCTACCCGTGTAAATGATCTCCTCGTAAAGAGGAACTAGGAGTTGACAAAATGCCTAATAGCGAACTGGAGTATCGAGTCGGATTTATCGGATGTCCGCCCTGTCCTGAAGTTGCATGGAGCAAAGAGAATTTTCAAAGGCTAAAGGAATTGGGCTTTAACACCGTTCAATTAAACATCGCATGGGGGTATCGTCCGGGTGGAGAGCCGCTCAATCTCGAAGACGTAATTGATGTGCCCGGGCCTTTGTGCGGGAAGGCCAAGATGCAGGGGGACCAATCCCCTGAACGTCGTTCCCAGCGCCGCGTGGATCTTCACAACCGCGCTCGTCTGGCAGCAGAATTTGGCTTTCGCACCATCTTTCACTTTGGAACCCCCTACGTAGGCGATGTCAATATTGGCGATGCCCCGCCAAACTGCTTGATGGATGACCTCACGCCCGATCGATGCGTTTACTTGCTTCGAGAATTCGCCAAAGAATTCCCCGAAGTCGACGATATCCTCATCTACAACTATGACCAGCATGCTTGGCTTTGCAATGAGTTTGGCCCATGCCCCCGTTGTATCGGCGTTCCTTTGGTTGAACGGGTGGTGCCATTTCTGGAAGACATGAAGTCAATTTGGCGCGAAACCCATCCCAATGGGCGCTTGTGGTGGGAACCGTGGGAACTCTCTGCGGGGCAGGTTCAACAATGCGTTTGCTCGATCAACTCAGAAGGATTCGGACTGGCTCTACATTGCAACATCGCCGAAGTGATGACCGCAATACCCGTGGATCGCTGGGTTCGAAATACCGCGTTTCTTGCTGGAGAGCGGGGTATTCCTGTCATTGTCGAGTACTTCCTCGGAGGACCGAGCGAAGAGGTTGAGCCCTACCTGCACTTGGCGCACCCGCTATCCACATTTCGTGGCCTCAAGCAGATTGCGCAAGTGCCCCATGTGCTTGGGATTAAGGAATACTTCGGACTGATTCCCGACAAAGAAGATCCCAACCTTCGCATGACCGGACTGTTCTTCAACGAACCGAATATCAGTGAGGAAGATGCTCTCGAGAAACTCGCCCAACCCTATGGTGACGCCGCAGAGGCCATGAAACGGTTTTGGCGACTTACAAGCGAATCCATGGAACTGTTTCCGTGGGATACCTCGTGGTTGATTCGCGAGATCGGAAAGAGTGACCCCGCCCACTCCATGAGTGCCGCCTTTATCCGCGGTGTTCCCTGGCACACCCCGAGTTGGATGTCCACTCGCCGAGCGATATTCATGAAAGTGGACATGGACGAAGAGCCCGATCCTTGGATGCTTGAGGATGTTCAACTCCGATGCGAACTGGCCGCAGAGCGAATGGAGAAGGCCCTCGCCATCGGCCAGCATGTCCAAACCACGGTGCCACGGGTTTTCTCCTCCGAATTCAAGCAAAACCTCCTCGACCTTGAAGGCATGTGGAGGCGGACACGGGCCTATGCCTATCATATCCGGGAGAGTAATTTGGCCTTGGTGATGCGCCTACGACGCGAACAGGGACTTCCGATCCCCGATGTGATTCGCGCCGAGATGCGCAGCGTACTCGAGGCCGATCAGGCAAATCAGGGTCAAGACGGAGAAATTGCCAGCGCCATCGAACTCCTGAATACCGATCTCGACCAGTTCCTGGATCAATACTTCACCGTTGTGCCCGATGCCGTATCTAAAGGCCACTTTACCCTGACTTCACGATAGCCGGAACAATGTAACTCAGATTCAATAGACTCGAAAGGGCTTTCAAATGTGTTCTACCAGTACATTCCACCACGTTGCGGGGTTGGTGGTCATTGGAATCGTCGGCAATCCCTCCTGCCCCGAAATCGATTGGTCAGACGCCCAACTTTCCAAGCTCCAAGACCTGGGGGTCAATATGCTTCAGCTCAGCATTGCTTGGGGGGGGAAGCCAGCCAACGAAGTCCTAAATCTGGAGGACCTCGACGAAGAACAACGAGCCAAATTTACTTTTCGCATTCAGCAAGCGAAAAAATTCGGATTTCGCACCTTGGCGCATTTTGGGGTTCCCCGGATGCTGAATTACTCGCCGGTTCAACCCGCATGCATCATGGACCCCGCGATTCGCGAAAAATATGCGGCATTGTTGACAGATTTCCTGAAAACATTCCCGGATGTTCATGACATCTTGCTATATACCTTTGATCAGCAGGCGTGGCTTTGCAGCGAGTATGGTCCCTGCCCCCGCTGTAGTGGGCTCCCATTGCACGAGCGCTTGCCCGGTTTTCTCGACTGCATGAATGAGGCGATGCAGAAGCAGCAGCCCGGTGCCATTCTTTGGTGGAAACCATGGGAACTCACCAAGGGACAAACCCAGATGGTTGTGCAGAATGTCAATCCGGCCCACTTCGGCCTTATGCTCAATCCCTCCACAAGTAACGAGGTCTATCCGCTCAACGATCGTTCCTTCAAGTCCGACCTCGGGGTTCGGCGCTTGGTAAACATGGCGAAAGATAGGGGGATTCCAGTCATTGGCGAATTCGACCACACCCTCTACAAGGGTCTGTATCTGATCGCGGATTACTTTCCTCGCTTGGTCTACGAGCAGTTGCAGGGGTGGAAAGAGATGGACGGGGTGATAGGCGTCAAGGAATACTACGGCTTCGCCCCATCCCAATTCTCCGTCAATGCAGCCATGCTAAAAGCCTGTCTTAAGTCGCCCAATGCACCACTCGACGAATTGCTTCAAACAGTAGCCGCCCCCTATGGCGAAAAGGCTGCCCCACTCATGATTCAGGCTTGGGAGCGCGTTGCCCAGGCCGTTGAGGCCTATCCGTGGGACACCACGTACTTGATTGGCCCAATGGGCCTCGGGAGACATAACGATGGAAGCCATGACTGGGAGCCGGTATCCATACCCAACGGAACGTGGGATACTCCTATTTGGCAATGCAACCGACGTGCAAATTTCATGTTGACACAGGAGCACAAAGCCCATCCTTGGCTTTTTGAGGATGCTGGCCTGCGACTTGAAGACTCCGCCGCGCTGAACTACGAGGCCGTCGCCCTCTTTGATGAGGCCATTAATGCAGGTTCAAGCCTCGTCGACGAGATTCATGTGCAACGCGACTTTGTATGGACCACCGCAAGAGCACTTCGGGGAACATCGCTGCATTTTTTGGAAACCCTCGCAGCCCAAGATGCCCGCATGGTACAGCACGATGAAAAACAGTGGACGCTTGTCATAAAGCGCTTGGAAACGCTATTGGCAAAGGACGCTGAGAATCAGGGCAATGCAGAGGCCATGACGGCAAAACTCGAAGCCTTTCGAGAAGATCCAAAGGCGTGGCTCAATGCCAATCTCAATCCCAGAACCTATGAATCCATCTGCACCATTGACTGGGGCAAATGGGTTCCGTCAACAAAGTGATGAGAAGACTCCAAGTGCAGGAATTCTGAACCCAAAGGCGGGTCAGCGATTGATACGCAGGTGCCTACTTTTTTTAGTGGTGCTTTTCTTGAAATAGGGCTGCAATTTCTGCACAAGCCAAACGGTGACGACAATGGCACGGCTTTCAAGGCGCAATTTTCTGGGGGGCATGGGGGTCGGCTTGGCCGGTGCCGCTACCGGGTGCAAAACATATCTAAAGCGCTCCACCGCCAAGCAACCGCCCAATATCCTGCTCCTGCTAACGGATGATCAGCGCTGGGATACTATGGGGTGCATGGGCAACCCTGTGATTCAGACCCCCCACTTGGATTATCTGGCAACTGAAGGCGTGATTTTTGACAATTGTTTTGCCACGACACCGGTGTGTTGCGTCAGTCGGGCGAGCATTTTTAGCGGCCAATATGCCCGCTACCATGGGGTTGCCGATCTGGTCAAAATGTCCGATCCGGGGCCATGGGAACAGACCTATCCTGGTCTGCTCAAACGGGCAGGCTATACCATCGGATATATCGGCAAGTACAATCTCTTTACTCCGTCAGACATTGACCGCGAGGCGCTACGCTATGATTTCTGGGCCGGGTGGCAATATCACGGCAACTATTGGCACGACCGGGGCTGCCCGAACCTCACCAGCAACGGTATTGACAAAAAAACGGATAATCACTGCACCTGCCCGCCACAAGGCGAGTTGCCCCGAGTCGGTCATGCCGGCATCGAGCACCCGATACACACCACAACCGAAATGATTCCGCAACAAGTGCAAAAGTTTCTCGAAACTCGAGACCCCAAAGTGCCGTTCTGCCTGACGGTTGGAACGAAAGCCCCTAAAGATCCGTGGGACGATTTCCCCGATACGCTCGGTGGCTTGTACCGAGGCGTGGACATGCCCATCCCGGCCACCGCCACTCCGGAAACGGCAGCGTCTTTGCCTGAATTCTTGCGCAGGTCACTAGCCTCCGATTCGGGACTGCGCTACTGCAAGCACCACGACGAGTTGGCCGAGCGGATACGATGCTATTTCCGTTGCATTACGGCCTTGGACGACTCCATTGGCCAGATCCGCAGCATGCTCGCTGAACATGGCGTGGCCGACAACACGGTTATCCTAGTCGTGTCGGATAACGGCCATTTTCTCGCCGATCATGGTCTGTGGGGGAAATGGCTCGGATATGAACCTTCGATTCGCGTCCCGGGGATCATCTACGACCCGCGAGCACCGGCCCATCGACGCGGCAAACGCCGTTCAGAGATGATACTGAACATAGATATTGCACCGACCATGCTCTCGTTGGCCGCAGTGCCTGTGCCCTGCGCAATGCAGGGTTCCGACCTCACATCCTTGCTCGAAGGGAAGCCCGTGGATTGGCGAAAAGACTGGTTCTTTGAGCACACTTGGACCGCAGAAGGCAAAATCGAACCTTCAGAGGGCATCCGTACAGAGCGATGGAAGTATCTCCGCTACAATCAGCAGGATCCTGTGTTTGAGCAACTTTTCGATCTCGAATCGGACCCGCTCGAGACCAACAACCTCGTTGGTCATGGAGCCCCCCCGACAATCCTTGATTATCTGCGGCATCGGTGGGAAACTCTGCGGGAAACCCTTGCCGGACAACCCGCGTCGCAATCCGTCAATGGCGGTAACTTGCGTAGTGCAGAACGGGTTCTTTTTCTTGACTCAGGAAGTATAATTCGCACATGACGAACAGAAGGGTGGCATATATGGTGATACTCGCGGGTCTGATAGCGGCAAGCGTCGGCATCGTCGGCGCTGCGGAACAGGCGAACCTCACCCAAGGTGCAGCCCCGCCCGGTGCCCTTAAGACGGATACGCTAGCGAATGTAGCGGCAGGTTTTCTCGACCCGGACTTGTTCTACGCCCCATACTGCTTCTGGTTTTGGGACGAGCCACTGGATCCGGCATCCTACCCCGCCAAACCGAGAGATATGGCTAAGCGCATGCTTGAACAACGGATCAATCCCGGCTATGCCCATGCCCGGGTTTCCATGGCCGACTTGCTCGGTCCGTCTGCAATGAGCCCATCGCCAAGCTTGCCAAAGACCCAATGGTTGTCAGATTCTTGGTTCGAGTCCTTCAGCGCAGCACTGGGTGCTGCGGAATCCGGAGGCGGCTATCTCGGTTATGTCGACGAGTATATGTGGCCAAGCGGACGCGCGGCAGACCGCGTTATCCAGCAGCACCCCGAGTTAGCATCAGCCTCCCTCGACTGGGCCGTGCTGGATGTGCAGGGCGGCGAAGCCATCGAGTTGCCGCCCTCGTTCTTCACCGTGGCAGCCAAGATTGATGGAGAAACCCCTGAATCTGACTTCTACATCCCTGCGGCCACCGAAACCTTCGAACTCCGTGACCTGACAGGCGTTGACCTGTTCGGGCACACCTCGCTTGGGCAAACCGTGACCGTCGACCGGGAACGCCTGGTGTCAATCTCAATGCCAATTCCTTGTTTCCGGCAAGCGGCGAACACCGCTATTGCCGTGGAAGTTCGCGAAGGGGGGGCGGAAAGACGGGTAATCGCGTCCCGTTCCTTCGACGGCCTCCGCAATGGCGCGCAAATTGTGATCGACATCCCCGAAGCGTTGCCGGTCGGAACCGTGTTATACGTGGGCATAATTCCTGGTGAAGGCCTGACAAGGGATGAATTGGGCTGGTGGTCCAAGCCAGCAGAGGCGTATGCGGGAGGAAGAGCGTACACAGATGGAAAACCTGTCGACGGCGCACGCTACCTCCGTATGGCGTACCTTTCCCGGCCAGACCTTATGCAGGGACAATGGATTTGGCACCCCCAGACAGTTCAAGCAGCAAATACCCGATATTTCCGCAAGTCCTTCGATCTTCCTGCATCGGCGCTGCACGCACGCATCAGGGTAACCGCCGATAATCGCTACGCACTCTTTCTCAATGGCTCGCGTGTGGGCGAAGGTACAGACTGGTCAAAACCGGGAACGTACGACGTTGCCACACTTCTTGTCCCCGGACAAAATGTTGTGGCAGTAGAGGGAGGCGGCGAAGGTGGACTCGACGCCTTGCTTCTGGATCTCGAAGTCGGGCTCCCCGCAGGTCAAACCATAGCGGTACGCAGCGACAAGACTTGGCGCACCACGTCGGAAAGAGAGGAAGGATGGCTCGCTCCCCGTTTTGATGACACCGGATGGGCGTTGGCCAAGGAATTCGGGCCGGCGGGCGGTGCTCCCTGGAATTTAGCAGCCGCACGGGGACCCTACCGAAACGCTGTGGTATTGAGCGATACACTGCGCCTGATCGGCGAGGGTGATAGTTTTTCCTGGACGGCCCCTGCACATGAAAGATGGCGGGTCTACACGTTCCGCAAATCTGTGGGTGGCGATGTCAACTGCATCGATGACCGTTTGGCCGCCGCCTTCATCGATATCGCCCATAAACCTTATGCCGACCGTTTCGGACCGCAAATGGGGCGCACAATACCGGGGGTCTTCTGCGATACGGAGGGAAGTTACGGTGGCGGACTTGCCTGGTCCGATTCCCTGCCCCCCCGTTATCTCGCGAATACGGGACGTGACCTCCGGCTTTGGATGCCACTGATGCTGGACACTGACCGCGAGGGCCGTTACGCCCGTGCGCGATTCGATTGGTTTGACGCCGTATCTGATCTCTATGCCGGTTACTTCTCTGACATCTCACGTTGGTTGGCGAAATTGGGCATGTACCACACTGGACATACTTGGGAAGATAGCTTGCTCAGTCAAACCTGTTGCGTCAGCGACTTCATGAAGGTGCAACGAGGCTGGTCGATGCCCGGAATGGATAGTCTCGAACTCAGGGCCTATGACGTTCACGACTTCAAGGAAACGCAATCCGTTGCCGAATTCGAAGGACGCCGCTACCTGTGTGAAATACTCGGTGCTGGTGGATGGAGAACCTTTAATCCAATTACCATGAAAGAAAATGCCAATGCGGCGGCCGCGTGGGGCGTGAGTCATTTTAGCCATCATGCTGTTTTCATGTCGCGCCGGTTGGATGGAAACGTGTGGGTTCCCGACTGGTACGACGAGAATCCAATGTGGCCCTATATGCACCTGTGGGCAGATTTTGTCCGGCGTGTTTCATACGTGAATTCGAACGGGCGGGTGGTACCCGATGTCTTGTTGATTAACCCCATCGAAAGCATCTGGACTATACTCGGTCCGGGTGCTGCCGCTTGGGGTCCCGAAAAGGGCGATGTCCGACTGCTTCAAGGCCTATTCGATCGAAAAGCCCAACGGATTGACGAGACATACAGTGACGCGATACGGCAATTGACCGCACACCGTATCGAATACTTGATCGCCGACCGTCACTACATGCGTCAAATGCAGGTGCAGAACGGACGACTGCTTCGTGGCGAGTTCATCTTCAAGGCCATCGTGCTTCCGCCGCTGCTCGTATTGCCGATTCATACGGCTAGAACCTTGGTGGAGTTTGCACAGACCGGCGGTCACGTGTACGTATTGGGTGAGCTCCCGGAAGGGTCAACCGACCTTGGGATGGGCGATCCAGCGATGAAGGCCTTGATGGATGCACTGAGCGCGCTGCCGTCCGTCCAATTCTGCAAAGATGGGTTGAAAAACGAATTGCAGCGCGGTGCCACGGCGCTAAGATCCCCCATCGAGTTTGTGTCTGGTGGCTTTCCCATGCTCGAATCACGCCGTAAGATTGACAGGCGGGATTTCTTCTGGCTGGCCAACAACAGTGCCAATGCCCAGTCCTGCGAACTGCGTGCCTTGGGCGTCCGGGGTGCAGCAGCCATCTGGAACTGTGAGACGGGCGAAATCCGGCCTGTCGCATCTATTGAGGAGGAGGCAGGATCGCGCGTCAAGTTGACCTTCCAGCCCCATGAAGGATATTTCCTGACATTCGACCCTGGCGCACCTGCGCGCTCTGACCCTGAACCGACACCGCCCAGCGACGAGGTGATTTCCCGCGCTGAGGGCGATTGGCTCGTGCGGATCGATCCATCCGCGCAGCCAAATCTGGAACATCCAGTCAAACTCCCCTCCGCGTGGACGACGCCAACCGGGGCGGCACATGAATTGACCCCTTGGGACACCTGGGGGGAACTGCCCGCGAATTTCAGTGGATCGCTGGACTACACCAAGACCTTAGACCTGCCCGGCCTACAGGGGGAATTGGTGCTGGATCTCGGCGAGGTTAACCATTTTGCAGAAGTGTGGGTGAATGGAGAACACGTGGGTGCAAAACTATGGCCGCCCTACAAGTTCCAAACCGCAGCCTTCCACCCTGGAAAAAACAATGTCCGGATTCGTGTAGGAAACCTCGTCAACAACAACTACGGAGTCGAATCGTCATCTGGCCTACTGGGACCGGTCGAACTACGACGGCCTTGACCCAAACCATACCAAACGGTGGACGCACAACAAGGTGGCTCTACGTCGAACGAACTGACAAAAAAGGATACGCACATGACCAATCGCGAAAGAGTACTCGCTGTCCTCAATTATCAACCCTATGACCGGCTGCCAATCGCCCACTTTGGGTTCTGGACGGAGACCCTTGAAAAGTGGGCAGAAGAAGGACACATTACTGCGGAGGAGGCCAAGAATTGGAGCGACGGTAACCCCACTGATGCAGTAATCAGCGAGAATCTCGGTTTTGACCTCAACTACTACTCGGTCTTTTATCCGAACACGAATCTTGCTCCCTACTTCGACCGCGAAATTATCGAAGAACTCCCCGATGGCACACAGAAGGTTCGCAACTACGAGGGCGTCGTCGTACTCGAAAAACCCGGTGTTCGTTCAATTTCCGCCGAAATTGCACACCTGCTGACCGATCGCGCCTCTTGGGTGGAACACTACCGCCACCGACTTCAGTTCGATATCGAGCGTGTCACCAAGGCTCACGTTCGTGTCAACGACAAGATGGTTCCGTGGGAGGACGGCGGCCTCGAATTCCTCCAACATGGAGAACGAGACTATCTTTACGGTCTGCACTGCGGAAGTCTGTTCGGCAATATCCGGAACATCATCGGCGTTGTCGGAGTCTCCTATATGTATGCCGAAGACCCGGATCTTTACGTTGAAATAGTGGACACGGTGGCCGAGGTCTGTTTTCGGTGTACAAAAGCGGCTCTCGAATCCGGGGCGAAGTTCGATTTCGCTCATTTCTGGGAAGACATCTGCTTCAAAGGTGGGCCGCTTGTCATTCCCTCGGTATTTGATATGATTGTCGGCCCTCATTACAAACGCATCACCGACCTCCTTCACAGCCATGGCATCACGATTATCTCGCTCGACTGTGATGGCTGGATCGACTCGCTAATTCCCACATGGCTCAGTAACGGGGTCAATACCATGTTTCCCATCGAAGTGGGGACTTGGGACGCCAGTATTGCCCCATGGCGCAAGCAATACGGAAAGGAACTGCGCGGCGTCGGTGGAATGAACAAGACCGTCTTTACGCGGGACAGAAGCGCAGTGGACGCCGAGATCGAGCGCCTCAAACCGCTGGTGGCGATCGGCGGATATATCCCATGCCCAGACCACCGCATTGCCCCAGACGCAGAATGGGATAATGTGCTGTATTACTGCGACCGGATGAAAGAGGAATTCCATGCTTAACATGGACTAAGGAATTGAGCATGACTTCATGTAGACACGCGCCCTCTTGTCATATCTTAGCCCTTTTGATTATGTCCTTCTGGATATCGATGCCCTTGCTGGCAACCGAGGATAGTGGTATGGGACAGAAGCATCCTGGAAGCTTGGCACCATTTGACTTCAAGGCGACCTACTCCGTCGAGGATGGTGCAATCGTATCCCATAACGGGGCGCGCTTCTTCAATCGGCCGCTGTACGCGCCGAATATTCCCGCGATGGCGTTTGCCGGCGACAAGCCCCAGATGAGGTTTATCGATGCGGAGTACTGTTACGGCACTTTGCTCCTCGGCTATGCCCCCGGGGAGTCGAGCAAATGGTTACATGAATTCGACCATATCACAACGCGCTTCTACCCGGCGCGGGTGGTATGGGAAATTTCGGATTCATCCTTGGAAGGGCTGCGAATTCGGTGTGAGGCGGCTGCTCTGGCTGTGGGCAACGGCATGACATTGAAGTTTCTTGTTGAGGGGCAGCAGACAGGAGACGATGTCATCTGGGCTTTTGGCGGCGCTACCCCAAAACGCCAAGATAGTGGTGTGCCGACTATTATATGGGAACTGGATCCCTCCTTTAACCCGGCCCAGACCACTAAGGGGCTTACACCAGAGAGTTGCGCCGGGAATCGCGCCGAAGCGTCTGGCGAAGCCTTTGTCCTGACGCCCCCCCCTTTCCAAAGGCTATCCAGATCAAGCCACCTACGCAATCGGCTCCCCATCAGAGCGATCGGCATTTGGCAATTGTAGTGTAACTCGCATCCTGGCGTGGGAGATGCTTCGTCACGATCTCCAAGAGAGGGATCGCCGGAGGAGTAACCCGGAGACGTTCATGCCAAAGCCGGGTGATTCTTCGCTCGGCCTTTCGGAGGCCGTCTAAGTCCGTAGAGGCGGATTCCTTGTTGGTCAAACTCTTCCGTGAGTGAAAGAGTAAACAGGCTATCTCCAGTATCTCATCATTGGATCGGAATGCGGACTTTTCCGTCGGCATGGCCGATAGCGGGACAGGAATTCTTCTATTCGAGTTGCCGTATCGGTGGTGATGTGTTTTGTGCATGGTTTCTTGCTCTCCACAGCTTGGTCAAGAAGCATCGCGGCTTTATCGTTCGTCTTGTCATGGACAACGCAACTGCCGTGCCAAAACGGGACCGTTGCTTCCCGGAGCACGGATGCGGTCTTTCGAATCCAAGCCCGCTTCCGCCAACGTTACCCGTATATCGTTGTTTTTCTGGGCGATTTTCCCTTGTGGCATGACCTGCAGTCTTGAGAAATTTGGGATGGGCAATCGATTTGCTTTCGGGAGAGCCAGTGATCAATATTTGCATAGTATGATTCATAATTTGCCCAACTGCAGGAAAGGAGCGGCATGCCTGATCGAAAGCCTCAGCCACACGTCATCCTGACCACCAATGGGGTGGAAGGGGCCTGCGCCGCCGCCTTGGTGCTGCGGAAGTACCCTCATGCGAATATCCAAATCACCAGCCCGCGTCATTTGCCCTTCGCCTTGGCCCGTCTCCGCGAAAAAAGTTTCGCGGGTGACGTCCATGTGTGTGGAATCGAGCTTTCTGAGCCGGTGGACGATACCTTGGAGGAGGTCCGGGCCATAGGCTCCAAGACCCAAATACGCTGGTATGGCGGAGCGGGCCACACACTCCTCCGCGAGCAGGAAAAGGCCTTGTCGCGCCATTGCACGCTTCACTTGACAGACCACGTTACGGACGCGGCAGCCATTGCGGAATCGCTGAAGCTGGGCCATTCGGCACGCCCGTTGCTTGAGGTGGCAGAGGAAAGCCGAAAGAACCGGAAACCCCGCTCGGAATGGCATCGTTTCGCCCACGACCTGATACGGGCCGCCAATCGGCGGTTCTACTTCTTCGGCGACGATAGGCTCAATGAGAAAGCCATGTGTCATCTGGCGGGATTGGAGGAGTGTACAAGTGAATTGGAACAGGCTGTCGAAGCGTACCGGCGTTCGCCGGATGCGCTGTATCCGTTGGGTTCCAGCAGGGCCATGAAAGCACTGCGCCAGCGCATCGGGCGTCTGGGACCCGTTCCCGAACCGGTATTGGTCCAGGGGCCTACAGGTTCGGGTAAGGAAATGGTGGCGCGGGCCTTGCACGTCACGAGTGAACGGGAAGGCGCCTTTGTGGCGGTGAATTGCGCCGTCCTCGGCGGGAATCCCGGCTTGGTGGAGGACCGCCTATTTGGTCACGTGAAAGGCGCCTACACCGGGGGAGAACGCGACACCAAGGGGGCCTTCGAGGAGGCCCATGATGGTACGCTCTTCCTGGATGAAATCGGCGAATTGCTGCCGGGCGTACAGTCGCAATTGCTGCGGGTCCTCGAAGAAAGGGCCATACGCCCCATGGGCACTATGGCCACCCGAGCCGTGGACGTGCGCATCGTGGCAGCCACCCACCGCAATCTTGGACAGATGGTGAGCAAGGGCGAATTTAGGGAAGACCTGTTCTATCGTCTCAACGTCCTGACGATTTCCGTGCCGCCCCTGAAGGAGCGCCCTGAAGACATGAAGAGCATCGCCGACCACGTGGCCCGGGAACTCGAACAAAGAGGATTCACCCTGAATTTGAAGAAGACCGATTGGGACGCGCTGTGCCGATTTGAATGGCCTGGAAACGTGCGGCAGTTCTTGAATGTGCTCAAGCGAACGGCCTATCTCATGGCGCCGGTCGAGGATATTCTCGCGGAGGAAATAGCCGCCGTAGCACTGGCCCATGAGAGTGGACAAGACGCATTGAATGCTGTATGCTGGCCACGAAGTCAGGAAGACGTGATTCCAGCACGGGAAGTGTATGGGGCCTATCTGCAACATGCACTCAGCCTGTTCGAGGGGAACATCTCGCAGACAGCAAAAGCGCTGGAAGTCGCCCCGAATACGTTGAGGAAATACTTGAGATTAGAGTAAAAATGAGAAAGGGAGATAAGAATGAACATCTTTCGTGTGCTAGCCTCAGCCCCGAGGATTAGCTTTTCTGAAGAGTTTGCATCGGCAATTCTTGGTTGGTTGCTTCATCCTCAGATGGAACATGGATTAGGAGATGAATTTCTGAGCCGCTTCTGTAGAGCGATTATCAGGAATGCGTCGAGTTCGCAGGCAAAGGATGCCATCAACCGTTCCCTTGGAAAACCACTTGTACAATTGCGTTCTCAATCGAATGAAAGAAAATTTGAAATGCATCTTGAAAAGAGCGTAAACACGGCGGTCATAGATATTGTCGTGCGAATCGATGACGCGTGGTTATTGATAGAGAATAAGATTCGTATCACATCCTGTTCCGAAAATCAGTTGAAGCGGGAATACAATGGCCTCCGTACGGAATTGGATGCCGCCTACAAAGATGGAAATAGACAGCGAATTGTAGTGGTGTATCTGGTTCCCTATGACGACGAACGGTGCCGCAAAGAGTTTAACAGCCTTGTTGAAATGAGTCCCGAGGACTGCAAAGTATTTGTCACTTGGGAACCGGCTGCGGACGATGATCCCCAAGAGACTCCTTCCTTCGTTGATCTTGTGCGGGCCATTCTAAATGACGAACTTAGCGGCGCGATCGATCCGCTACAGGACGATTGCCGACACACGCTTAAAGCACTGATGGCCTTTGTGGTAGATGGATTTGAAGGATATAAATACGATCCTGAAATAAGGCAGGGGGGCGATAATCCTCTCACCGAAGAAAGGCTCCAGGCAGATCAATTGATTCTCCGAGAATCGGGCTTTGTTGGGATCTCCGGCGGCTTGAACGGACTCATAGCCCTCCCTAGAGAAACTATCGAGTCCAGACCATATCAATATACTACGCAAGATATGACTGGCAGACCCCACTGGATTCCATTATCCGTATTTCAAACGATGTACAGATGGCTATGTGAAGACATTAAGGAAGAAGATTTCCTGTGGGATTTTCCCCGACTTGCAGCTGACGTGCTTCTCAAGATCGCAAGAAGCCATCAAAACAGCGTATATATTGGAATCCGTGGCGGATTATCCAGTCTTAATCGAATGTCGAGGGACGAGATTGCGGCGAAGAGGTGGTGCATAAAGATGCACAAGTTAAACAATAATTATGTGTCGGGGGAAGAGTATGTCTCGTCACTGAGCAACGTGGGACTAGAGTAAGTTATGCCAGCACTATGTGCTCATGACAATCCATTCGAAGCAAACTTGTCAAGACCGATCTGGATTGACACCGATCCTTGCCAGCACTTCATTGAATTCGACGATGACCAGAAAATGGGTGCATCAAAAAGACCTTGGAAGTCCTGATGCGTTAAGGAATTTCCATTCCTTCCAAGGGCGATTCAAGAGAAGTAAAGGTTAAGACGTTATGAAAACAGCTTTGAATATTACCATCCATCGCGGCACACACGAAATCGGCGGCACCTGTGTTGAACTCACCGCCGGTGCCAGCCGTATAGTACTCGATATGGGCATGCCGCTCGTAAATCCCGATGGCACTGAATTTGATAGCCGTGCGCTGAGAGACAAGACCGGCCAGGAACTGCTGGATATTGGCATACTCCCACCTGTGGGCGGGCTGTATGCCTGGCAACAGCCGAGTGTCGATGGCGTGCTCATCTCCCATGCGCATCAGGATCATTACGGGTTCGTCAACCATGTCCATCCAGATGTGCCTGTCTACCTGGGAGAGGGCACGGCGCGGTTGCTTGAGGTTTCAAAGGCATTTACGCCGCATCAGATTGAGGTGAGGAGTCCCGTGGTCTTCCAATGGCCGGGGGCGTTCGATGTGGGTGCATTCCACGTCGTACCTCACCTCGTCGATCACAGTGCCTTCGGAGCCTTCGCCTTCGAAATTGAGGCCGAGGGGAAGCGCATCTTTTACACGGGGGATTTCCGGGAACACGGGTATCTGGGCAAGACCTTGGACATCATCAAGGAAAAAGTGCAGCCCGGGATGGATGTGTTGATGATGGAAGGAACCATGCTTGCGCGGAAAGAGGAGCCCGTGCTGACCGAAGAAGCCTTGGCCGAGCAAGCAACGGAAATCTGCCGAGAATGCAAGAAGGCGGTACTGGTCTGGCAATCAGGTCAGAATGTCAGCCGTGCCGTATCCTTCTACAAAGCGGCCCGGCGCTCCAACCGGGAGTTTGTGACCGATTTCTACACGGCCCACGTCTTAGCCGAACTGGGTCAGTGTCCTGGAGGCAGCAAACTTCCCTATCCCGG
>CAIZGN010000479.1 GCA_903932505.1 Candidatus Hydrogenedentota bacterium | reverse complement strand
TCAACCCGCATCCCCGAAACCGTGTCCCCGTCTTTGGCGTACGCGTTGGTGAGATCCATCCGCCCCGCACCCACCCATTGCCCCTCGGAAATCCCGCCCGTACCCAGTTCATTTTCCGCCATCTTCCGTTCCACAAACTTCGCATACTCGCGTTGCGCCCCATCCGGATAAGCCTCGTGCGCCACCCAATAATGGATTGGCCCGCTGGCCCGGTTCACCAAGTCTTTCACCATCGCGCTGATTTCCCGGTTCGTGTACGCCGCTGAAACCCGCGCGTTCCCGTTCCGATAAGGCGTATAGGCGCGAAACCCGATCACCTCATGAAAGGATACATAGCGATCCAGCACCAGTTTCTGCGCATCACTCCATTCAGGCGAAGTCTCCTCGACGATGCAATCGCAAAACAGTCGCCCGTCGAGGCTCACCCGAACCCGGTAGCCCGGTGCCAGCAACGCGGTCTCCTTGGGCAGCAACCCCACCACCTCGTCCCGCCCGTCCGGCATCGAACGCGCCGCAT
Source organism: Candidatus Hydrogenedentota bacterium (assembly GCA_903932505.1). Classification (GTDB taxonomy): domain Bacteria; phylum Hydrogenedentota; class Hydrogenedentia; order Hydrogenedentales; family CAIZGN01; genus CAIZGN01. The sequence goes on along the minus strand of CAIZGN010000479.1, from coordinate 2,912 downwards.
CCAATAGCGGCACATCGTCATATACCGCCAAACGCCGTCCCCAGTAATCGAACAGCTCGACTTCATACCGCATAATCACCACCACCGTTCCCGGTACGACACCGTCACCGTCGCATGATGCGAACTCGATGCGTCGTCCGTGTAGCTCAACTCCGTGCCGCCGGACGACACCCGGGGAAAGGCCCCGGAGGTATACGGCGTCACATCGACCCCGTCCAGCCGCACCGTAGCCGCAAGCCCGTCCACAAGCAAAGTCTGACCGTTCCCCACAAGCCCCGCATATCGTATGGTCCGCAACCCGTCGGAAAACCCCGGATCAACCACAGTACCCGAGGCCACCATCGACACCCGCACCATCGAATCCGCCGAACCACCGGTGTTCAGCATCTGAGACGCCCCCGATTGCCCCACAACCCACGAAACCACTGTTTCGGTCTCCGATTCCTCGAACGGATTCTCGGCTTCTAGGGTCAGCACAAACGAGCCCGACAGCCCGTCTGCCGAAAGCATCCGCTCAAACGATTTCCGCAGAACCCACAGCCGCCTCCCCGTCCGCAGACTCAGTGCCACCGACTCCTCCGCCGAAGCCGCCGCAAGCACCGCGTCCAACGCCGCTTGCACCACACCCGCAGAACCCAGCCCGTCAACCACACCCCGAATCTCCACCACACGCGCATCTTGTCCCCCCGTCTCCTCATGCCGTTCCGTGGCGATGGTCGTATCCGGATCAAAGACGAGGCTTCCCAACAAAATCGACATCGCTCACCTCCTCATTCACCCAGTACCGCCCGCGTCTCCGTGGCCAGTGCCACATCAACCCCGCTCACCGGCCTCAAGTACGGCCCCAAAGCCTCCCACGCCGCCTGCTCGGCCTCCTGCGAAAGCGTCAGCAGCGACGCAGCCTTTCCGCCCGTCACCACCTGGTTGCCGCCCACCCGAACCTCGCGAAAGCCCGACGCCGACTTCGCGGCCAGCGACCGCAACAAATGCGCCCCCGCCAGCAACGTCTCGCCCAGAACCACCGCCGCCGGAGGACTCTGCGCGTTCACCCCAAGGTCGATCCACCGCAATATTTCCTCGTGCGCGTCCGACAGACTCCGCACCACCAGCCCCGAAGACACCAACCCTGTGTCTGTCACCTGAAACTTCTCGCGCACCGCCGCTTCCGAACTGAACACCGCCATAGCCTTGTCCTCCCTGGTAGAAAACGGGAGAGGCCGCCCCGACCTCTCCCGCCACCCCGCCCCCGTTTACCAGCTGCTGTTCACCACCACACGCGCCTTCTCGTACACCACCGCGAAATTCGTCACCACCGTCAGGTACGTGCGATCCCACTGCTGGTTGATCAGCTTGTCGCTCTCCACCAGCAAGTCCTGCTCCGTCACCTTCTGCGCCGCATAGTTCGCGTCCAGAATCGTGAGCTTGTGTGCCGGTTGACTCGAAAGCGGAATCAGCTTCACCCCCAGCGGCGTCGGCAGATTCCCCGTCTTCGCAAAGTCGAACAACGCGCTGTCCGAGACCTCACTCATCCCCAGGATGGCCGAGGCCGTGTCCGAATCCGCCAGCATGTGCGTCGGCGTAAAGCCGTGCGCCGTCGACAGCTTCAGAAAGCCCGCTATCAGATCCTTGTACGCCCACGTGTTCGCCGTGGTCGTGTTAATCGCAACCGGTGCGGTGCCCGACCCCGAACTGTCCCCGTTCACCAGCACTTCCGCCAGCTTCGCATCCAGATTGCGCCCCAGATTCTCCCCAATCCGACGCAAGTGCACCCGCAGCATGTCCACCGACATCCGGCGGATTACCTCATACGACGCAATCACCCCGCGACCCCATTTCGTCAGACGAACCACACGGTCGCCATAGGTGATCTCCGATTCCGGAATCGACGCCCCTTCCGCAACCGCGCGAAGCTCCTCTTCTGCCGCGTTCTCCTGCACATACGGCGTGTCATACGCCGTACCCGAGACCGGCTCGTCCCGCACAATCAGCTGCGGATACACGGGCTTGCTCTTCATCCCCGACACCACCGCCTCGCGCACAATGTCCGGAAACAGCCACTTCGCATTCGGGTCCGACTGGAAGAAACGCTCCACCGTCACCCGGCTCAGGTCCACGCCAAACTCCTGCGCACAGTAATCCTGGGCATTCGTCCCCAACGCGCGGAAATACTGACCATGCGTCAGCCCCAGCCCCTGTAGCGACTCGTAAAGCTCACGCCCCCGCACCGCACGCAACTTGCCCGCCTCCTGTCCCAGAAAGCGCATCCGCTCGCGAATCAATCCTTGTTCCATACTCATCGTTCCATTTCCTCCCTACAGCAACACATGCACCGTTGTCAGCGCCGTGTCCACCTTCACGTTCACACCCTTGCCATTCCCCGACGCAGGCGTTTTCACCTTGCCGTCCGTCGCCGAGGCCAACACACCCTTCACGCCATCCACCGTCGGAGCCGTGCCCGTGTAACCGAAAATCGCAATCCCGCGAACCTTCACCGGAATCGCAACGCCGTTCAAGCTCGCATCAGCCAGCGCCTGCCCGAAGATCACGTCTTCCGCATCCGTCGCGTTGCTCACCGTATAGTTCCCGCTAAGCTTCACCGCGTCACCCTTTACGATCGCCACCGTCCCAGACGCCGCCGTCATGCAGGTTACCGTCAATTCAGTCACCGCACCGCCCACATCACCAAAAGCCATCGTTCGCTCCTTTCCACAAGACACAGTCCCCCGTGTCTATCTTCTAATTACTCCAACCAGCCGCAGACATTCCCCCCTGGGACCGCCGGCATCCCTGCCGGCTCCGGGTGATCAGTACCGACTCAGCCGGCAAAGATGCCAGCACTCCCAGGGGGGGCTTGTTCGGTAGTGTGCCGCAGACATCTTTAGGGAATTTGGAAACCCCAGAAAAATCGGTAT
>CAIZGN010000478.1 GCA_903932505.1 Candidatus Hydrogenedentota bacterium | reverse complement strand
GCCTGGTGTCCACCGCCATGGGCTACCCGCTGCACTACAAGCACGCGGGCGAAGTATTCGACGAAATGGCGAGTCTCACCCCCAGTTACGGCGGTATTTCCTACGAACGCATCGACAAAGTCGGCCTACAGTGGCCCTGTCCCACAACCGATCACCCCGGAACAAAGTTCCTGCACAAGGGGCAGTTCACGCGCGGTCTCGGCCTGTTCCACGTCATCGAGTTCAGGCCCCCGGCCGAAATGCCCGATGACGACTACCCGATCCTGCTCTCGACCGGACGCACCTTGTACAACTACAACGTGGGCAACATGACCCGGAAATCTGAGGCCATTCACCAGAAAGAACCCAGTAATTTCGTCGAGGTCAACGTCGAAGACGCCAAACGGCTCGATATCGCCGACGGCGCGAATGCCCGCATCACGACCCGTCGTGGTACGGTTGTAGTAGCCGCCCGGGTCGGCGATCGTGTGCGACCGGGCACCATCTGGATGCCCTTCCACTTCGTCGAAGCCTCCACGAACCTTCTGACCAACGACGCCTTCGACAACATCACCCGCACCGCCGAATACAAGTGCTGCGCGGCAAAGATCGAGAAGAGCGTCTGACGGTATGGTCTGTTTTCTTGCGGCGCGGGAGGGATCGTTTCCTCCCGCGTCGCGTTTCCTTTAGGCATCAGTAATGGCGACTTCACAAGACTTCGATTCTAAGGCATGCACGGCCATACTTCTGGCCGGGGGCAAGAGCGAACGCATGCGTCGGGACAAAAGCCTCCTGCCCGTGAACGGTGTGCCGCTTATCCAGCACATCGCCCGTCAGTTGCAGCCGCATTTCGCCCAAGTCCTTGTCAGCGCGAACGACCCCGAAAAGTACGCCTTCCTTGGACTCCCTGTCGTGCCCGACAAAATCCCCGGGCAAGGCCCCATGGCGGGCATTCTCTCAGCCCTCAAAGCCTCCGCCCATGACCTCAATTTCGTCATGGCCTGCGACATCCCGGATGTGAATTTCACCGTGATTCATCGCCTCCTCGAAGAAATGGGGGACGCAGACGCCGGCGTGCCCGTGTCAGAAGGCGGGCGTCTGGAACCCCTCTTCGCCATCTATCGCAAGTCGATGATTCCGGTGCTTGAGCAATGCCTCCGCGACGGTTCCCGTCGGATGCGGGCCGCCTTGGAAGCCAGCAAGGTGCGCTACCTCGAATTGGGCGATTCGGATTGGCTGCGAAATCTCAATACCCCCGAAGATCTCGCCGATTTCGAATCGCGTGACCCATCCTCCGCACCAGGAAGCGTTCAGATTCATTTCGAGGGCAATGCGTACTCCTTTAACACCCCGCGCCGCATCATAACCGCGCACTCCCTCGAAGAGGTTCGCCCCGCCCTTGATGCGGTGGAATCCGCCGTGCAGACGGGCGCATGGGCTGCTGGTTTCCTTGCCTACGAAGCCGGTCCCGCGTTTGACCCCGCTTTGACCGCGCATGCCCCCGGCGATTTCCCGCTCGTGTGGTTCGGCCTCTACGACACACCATCCTCCGAAGAAATCCCCGACTCAAGTGGCGCATACACGGTGGGCGCGTGGGAACCCTTGGTCTCTCAGGGAGACTACGGCCTCGCTATCGAGCGAATCCATGAACACCTCGCCGCAGGCGACACCTACCAGGTCAACTACACCTTTCCGATGACCGCCTCGTTTCAGGGCGACGCCCAAGCCTGGTTCCGGCAACTTTGCGCCGCCCAAGGTCAAGGCTATTTCGCCTATGTCGACACAGGGCGCTTCAAAGTCCTGTCCGCCTCTCCCGAACTCTTTTTCTCCTTGGATGGTTCCGACCTCGTGACCCGTCCGATGAAAGGCACCTGTCGCCGGGGCCGCTGGCCTGATGAAGATCGCGCCCGCGCAGAACAACTGCTCGCCACGGAAAAAGAGCGCGCGGAAAACCTCATGATCGTTGACCTCCTGCGCAACGACATGGGTCGCATCAGCGAAACCGGCTCGGTCACCGTTCCGCGCCTATTCGAGGCCGAGCGCTACGAAACCCTCTGGCAAATGACCTCCACCGTCACCGCGCGCTCCCAAGCCGCCATGCCGGACATCCTCGCCGCGCTTTTCCCCTCCGGCTCCGTCACCGGGGCCCCAAAGGCCGAAACCATGAAAATCATTCGCCAGTTGGAGCCGCACCCGCGCGGTATCTATTGCGGTGCGGTGGGCTATATCGCACCCGGCCGACGTGCCTGCTTCAATGTCGCCATCCGCACCGCCACCGTGGACACCCACAGCGGAACCGCCGAGTACCACGTAGGCGGCGGCATCACCTGGGACGCAGTGGCCGCCCCGGAATACGAGGAATGCCGCAACAAGGCCGCCATCCTGACCCACTATCGCCCTGAGTTCTCCCTGCTGGAAAGCTTGCGCTACGACGACGGCTATTTCCTGCTCGACGCCCATATCGCCCGTCTTCTGGCCAGTGCCGGGTACTTTGGGCGTCCCGTCGATGAAATAGCCCTGCGTACCGCCCTCACCGAATACGCAAATCGCATCCAGGAAGCCCCCGCGAAGGTTCGCTGCCTGCTCGATGTCCAGGGCCGCATCCATATCGAGCACGCCACCCTTCCCCCCGCAAAGCCCTGGCGGGTGGCACTCGCCCCCGACCCCGTCTCCAGCACCGATGTCTTTCTTTTCCACAAGACCACCCATCGGTCAAACTACGACCACCGTCTGGCCGCACGCCCGGAATGTAACGATGTCCTGCTCTGGAATGAGCGGGACGAATTGACCGAGGCCACCATGGGGAACATCGTGCTGGAAATCCACGGCCGGAAATATACCCCCCCGGTGGACTGCGGCCTACTCGCCGGAGTCTTCCGAAACCACCTGCTGGAAACCGGTGAAATCGAGGAAGCCGTCCTGACCAAACCGGATCTTCAGCGCGCCACCCGCCTCTGGCTCATCAATTCAGTACGGAAATGGGTTGAAACGATCCTAATCCCGTAATACCCGGTTTCTCACCCCAAAACAGGTTTACCGCCCCAAATGCGCCCAAAAACCGCTTCGGGAACCACCTCCGGCAACCCCGCCTTGCGCCCATGCCCGTCAAGATGTTATTCTTTACGCTTCAACAGCTTATGTCATGCATGATCCGTCTTTTCCCCTTGAAAAATAGTTCTGGCATGACAGTTGCTTCCCTGATCCGTGAATCGAAGTATCTATGGGTGGACCCGAGGCTGTGGGCGCTTGTCCGCGCAAGGGCCGGGGTTCAATTTTTAGCGACAAGGGCGTCCTTGATGCGCCCGCGGGAGATTGCACCATCATGATCAAAGCCAGCGGTCTGACGATGCATTATGGCCCGGTGGTGGCCTTAAATGATGTATCGTTCGAAGTCAACCAGGGTGAGGTTGTCGGTTTGCTCGGCCCGAACGGGGCCGGTAAATCCACCACCATGAAAATCCTCACCACCTACCTGCATCCCACGCGAGGAACCGCCCAGGTCGGCGGTATCGACGTGCTGCAGAATCCTGTCGGCGTGAGAAAGATTATCGGCTACCTGCCCGAAATCCTCCCGCTGTACATGGACATGGAAGTGCGCAGCTACCTCTCCTTCGTCGGACAGGCCCGGGGTCTCAGCGGTTCCACCCTCAAAGCGCGCACCGACATCGTCCTCGACAGGTGCGGGCTGTTCCCCATGTACCGCAAGGTCGTACGGGATCTCTCCAAGGGCTTCAAGCAGCGCACCGCCCTCGCCCAAGCCCTCATCCATGATCCCGACGTCATCATTCTCGACGAGCCGACCTCCGGCTTGGATCCTCACCAGATCCTCGAGATCCGCGACCTCATCGGACATCTCGCCAAGGACAAGACCGTCATTCTTTCCACCCACATCCTCCAGGAAGTGGAAGCCACCGCTGATCGCATCGTCATCATCAATCGCGGGCGCACCGTGGGTGACGGCACTCTCGAAGAACTCCGCGCACGCGCCACGAAGGAACAGCGGCTGACGCTCGCTGTCGCCGCCGACCGCGCCGACGTGGAAAAGCTGCTCTCGGGCGTGCGCGAAGCGAAAAAAGTCCAGTTCACCGGCGAAAAAGACGGCTGCGTGTCCTTCATGGTGCACAGTCGTAGCGGAAAGGACTTGTGGCGAGAGGTTAGCGATTTGGCGCAGGCCCAGAAATGGCCGGTGCGCGAGCTGGCGGAAAAGCCGCTGTCGCTCGAGGAAACCTTCCTGACGCTGACGGAAAAACAAACCGAAAGCGCGTTGAGCTAAAGGACTGCACCCATGAAAAACATTCTAGCCATTTTACGCCGCGATTTGTCGGCCTATTTCACCACCCCCATCGGGTACATCTTCATCATGGTGTTCGTCACCATCAGCGTCGGGCTGTATATCACCGCCTTCTTCGGCTTCCCCGTGGCGGACATGCGGCCCTACTTCGACAACCTGCCCCTCCTGCTCTGCATCTTCATCCCCGCCGTCACCATGCGCGTCTGGGCCGAGGAACGCAAGGAAAACACGTGGGAAATGCTGCTCACGTTCCCCATGCAGGCCCGCGAACTGGTGCTGGGCAAATTCTTCGCCTCGCTCATCTTTTTCGCGGTGACCCTGTCCTCCACGATCACCGTCCCGGCGATGCTCTTCGCCCTGGGTCGCCCCGACAAGGGCGCCATCTTCAGCGGATACCTCGGTACCCTCCTCTTGGGCGCGTTTTTCCTCGCCTTGGGCGTCTTCTTCTCGGGATTCTTCAAGGATCAGATCGTGGCCTTCGTTGTCACCCTGCTGGTCTGCTTCCTCTTCTTCCTCTTGGGCACCGATTTCATGGCGTCCTACATTGACGACAAATGGCCCCCGCTGGGCTCTTTGCTCTCCGACCTGCTCGGCTTCTTCAAGCACTACACCGCCTTCACGCGCGGCGTGGTCGATATCGCCGATGTCTCGTTCTTCGTCGCATGGACTATTCTGTTCCTCGTGCTAAACATCCTCTTCATCGACGGCCGCAACCGGCCTGGCGCGCGCACCATCTTCGGTGCCGCTGTGGGCATTTGCGTCACCATCGGTCTCCTCTTCAACTGGTTGTTGACTGGACAGAGCCTCATGCGCTTTGACATGACCGAAGATCAGATTCACACCGTCTCGCCTGCATCGACCCGCTTGCTCAAGCAGCTCGATACCCCCGTCCAGATCAAACTCTACGTCACGCCGCAGGATAAAATGCCGACGCAGATGAAGGACCTCGAGCGCAATATCTCCGACAAGCTCGAAGAACTGCGCGTTGCAGCGGGTGGCAAGGTGGACTACACCACCGTGTACCTCGAAGTCGCCAATGTCATCGCTCCGGCAAAGCCCGAGGATGACAAGAAGCCCAAGACTGAGGAAGAAGCCATCGAAAAGCGCATGCTCGACAAGGGTGTCGAACCCTTCAGCGTGCAGGTGCGCGAGGCCGATCAGGTCACGAACAAGCTCGTCTATGCCAGCTTGGGCGTGGGCTACAAGAATAAGGCCGAGGAAATCATTCCCCAGATCCTGCCGCAGGTCGTCCCGGAGCTCGAATACCGCCTCGTGAGCACCATCCATAAGCTCACCCGTGAAAAAGCCCCGGTCGTTGCCTTGGTTGCACCCAAGGAAGCCCTAAACATCGACCCGCAGATGAAGCGCATGCTTCAGCAGATGGGGCAGCAGGTTCCCGAGTCCGAAGATCCCTATGTCTACCTCGAACAGCTCCTGCGCTACGAGAAATACGACATCAAGCGCACCGAATTAACCAAGGAAGACCCCCTGCCCGAGACCTACGACACCTTGGTCGTTGTCAATCCCCGTGCCCTCAGTGATCGCCAGCGTTGGGAAATAGGCCGCGCGCTGCGCTCCGGAAAATCCGTCATTCTCGCCGTGCAGAATTACGAGTGGGACTACCGCCCATCCCGCGAAGGCACCAGCGTCACGCGCCGGGATGAAAAGCCGGACGTCAACGCTCTGCTGTCCTCCTACGGTCTGGGCGTCAGCGATGATGTGCTCATGGACGCCAACAGCGTCCCGATGACGATGTCCAGCGGCTCCCTCCAGGACATGATGGGTGGCGGACAAACCGTCAATGCGCCCACGCACATCCTGGTCAACGCCTCGTCCATGTCGCAGGATGTCGCGATCACCAACCGCCTCGAATCCATCTTCTACCTCTGGGGTTCTCCCCTCACCCTCCAGGAAGACAAGCTCAAACAGCTCGGCCTGAACGGGAAGGTGGTCATGCACTCCAGCGACCGCGCCTGGACCCGCCCCGGCTCCGCAGAGCCCTCCGGAGACATGTTCCAACCGAGCAACAGTGCGGAACACAAGGCCTATCCGCTCATGGCCATCATAGACGGGCAGTTCCCCGATGCCTACGAAGGCAAGGAACGTCCCGCATGGCCCAAGGTCGCCCCGCAGCAGATGCCCGGACAGCCGCCCATGCCGCAGGAGGATAACACCCCCGAGGAACCGGCCAAGGCCGTTGAAGCGAAGCCCGGCAAACTCATCCTGCTCGGCTGCTCGGAAATGTTCAAGAAGAACTTCCTGCAAGCCGGTAATCTGGATCTCTTCCTCAACAGTGTGGAT
>CAIZGN010000477.1 GCA_903932505.1 Candidatus Hydrogenedentota bacterium | reverse complement strand
GCGATTTTCCAGATTGTTGGTGAGGCACATGCGGAAATTATAGGCCTGAACGCGGTGGTCACCACTCCCCTCCTCCGCTGGCACACCCTCTTGGATGCCGGGCAACAATCCGCTCTTCGGATCGCCTTCCTCCCGGTAGGGGTCGATGGCACAGTCGAACTGATGGTATTTTGCGTTCTTCACCTGAACGCCATTGAGCGTTTCATGGTAGGTGGCATTGGATTCCCGGCCCACCGTGTAAGAAACGCCCGCCTTTGCCATGAGGTCGCCCTCGTAGGTGGCGTCGATGAAGACGCGTCCCTTGATCCTCCGCCCACTTTCAAGGGTGATGGCGACGATGCGACCCTCCTCCATGACCACGCCATGCGCAAGCCGGAGTCGCGCCTCATAAAGCACGGGAATCCCGGCATCCTTCACCATGGCCCTGAATTCCGCTTCGGCCACATGGGGCTCAAAGGTCCACGCCTCGGGGGTTCCGTAGTGCTTGCCGAGGCGTTGATAGAACTCGCGGGAAATGCCACCGATGGCCTTTTTGTTTCCGATGTCCGTGGCCCCGAGTCCCCCGGAGGACAGCCCGCCCAGATGGCGTCCGGCCTCGCCCAAGTCGGGCTGAATGATGAGGGCGGTCTTGCCCATGCGAGTCGCTTGGACAGCGGCGGCGACCCCGCCGGACGTGCCGCCATAGACGACCACATCAAAGACTTTGGCCCCACTGTTCGCACAGAGCAATAACCACGCGCCCATAAATCCGAACACAACACGCCGCAATGTCATGGATGTCCCTTTCTTTACGAAGCCGATCAAGACATCCATTATACAACCAAAGGATGGCGGATGGGATACTGGGGCAGAAATGCGTTGCGGGGACAGCATGCGCTGCCCCCGCAACCTTTGGAGGTGCGGTATTAGCCGCCGGTAACGTCTGTACGTTCCTTATCCTTCTGCGCCTCGAGGACGTATTCCTCGATGAGGGCAGGAATTTTATCGGGGGTCAGGTTGCCGTGGATCTTCTCGCCGATCATGATGACCGGGGCCAAGGCGCAGGTGCCCAGACAGCGCGCCGTTTCGAGGGAGAACAGGCCGTCCTTGGTGGTTTCACCGAACTTGATGCCCAATTCGTCCATGAGGCGTTCGGCGATTCGCTCCGCACCGCGCACATAACACGCTGTGCCCAGGCAGATGGAAATGATGTATTTCCCGCGCGGCTGCAAGCGGAAGTAGTGATAGAACGTGGCGACGCCGGTTACTTTGGCGATGGGCACCTGAAGAAGCTGCGCAACAGCGTCCAATTGCGGCCTGGGCAAATGCCCGTAGTGTCCCTGCACTTTGTGCAGCACCGAAATGAGGTGGCTGGCGGATTTTTCATCCCGACAGCATTCGGCTATGTAGTCCGCAATGAATTCCGGCAGGGCGGCCCGGCTCTGTGCCATGACCTCTTCACGGTTGTCGGTACAACAGGTGTGTGCGCTCATTATCGGATTCCTCTTGGCAGGCGCGGCGCATAGTGCGTGTGCAGCAGCTCGTGCGCTTTTTCGCCTCCGGGTTTACCCAGAAATTCATCATATAACGCCTGAATGGCGGGGTTGTGGTTTGAACTGCGAATCGGCTTCTTACGGTCGATATCGTACAGCGCACTTGCGCGTTTCTGCAGCAGGCGCTTGTCCAGAATGCGGTAACCGTCCGGCGGGTAGGGCTGTCCGCCCCCACCAATGCAACCGCCGGGACACGCCATGATTTCGATGATGTGGAACTCTTTTTCGCCGCTGACGACCTTGTCAAGCAGGGTCTTCGCGTTGTTGAGTCCATTGGCGATGCCGACATGGAGCGTGAGCTGATCATTCACCTTGAGGGCGCGTTCGCGCAATCCCTCAACGGCCCGCACATCCTCAAATTCGAGGTTCTCCGGCGGTTTTCCGGTGACGGTCTCGACGGCCATGCGCAATGCGGCTTCGAGCACCCCCCCGGTGGTTCCGAAGATGTCCGCTGCGCCACTGGACTCGCCCAAGGGAGAATCGAAGTCACCATCCGGAAGATTTGCCATGTCGATGCCGTAGCTCTGAATCATCCATATCAATTCGCGGGTGGTCAATACGGCGTCTGTTTCGGGGCTGCCATCGGGCATGCACAATTCGGGTCGCCGCGCCTCAAACTTCTTGGCGGTGCAAGGCATGATCGACACGACGAAGACATCCTTCGGATCCTTCCCCAGCTTCGGTGCGTAATAGTGCTTGAGGAGCGAGGAAAGCATGGACATGGGTGAACGGCAGGAGGACGCGTTGGGAATCAGCTCCGGATAGAAGCGTTCCAGGTAGTTCACCCATCCCGGGGAACAACTCGTCAACAAGGGCAGATGCTCGCCCTTCTCGAGGCGGTGCAGAAACTCCGTGGCTTCTTCGATGATGGTAAGGTCAGCGGTGAAATTGGTGTCGAAGACCGCGTCGAATCCGAGTCGGCGCAGGGCGGTCACCATCTTTCCGGTGGCGGGAGTGCCGGGCGGCATTCCAAAGCCCTCGCCAATGGCAGCACGAATGGACGGGGCGGTATGCACCACGACATGCTTCGCTGGATCCGCCAGCGCGGCCCATACATCGTCCGTGTAGCGCTTTTCGATAAAGGCGGCCGTGGGGCAGGCGTTGATGCACTGTCCGCACTGAATGCACATCGAATCGTCCATGTCAGCACAGTGACCGGGGCCGACGTGCGTGAGGAAACCCCGGCCCTGCTGGCTGAGGTTGTGAATGCCCTGCACCTCATCGCACACGCGGACGCAGCGTCCGCAGAGAATGCACTTTTCCGGGTTGCGAACCACGGAACGGCTCGAACTCTCGACTGGGAAATCCTTGCGTTCACCCTCAAAAAGTCGTTCGCGAACCCCGAGGCTGTAGGCCAGCGTCTGCAATTCGCAGTTGCTGTCGCGTTCACAGACCTGGCATTCCTTGGGGTGATTGTCGAGCAGCAATTCCACAATATCGCGTCGGGCCTGACGGATTTCCGGACTGTTGGTGACGACTTCCATGCCTTCCGTGCACTGGGTGCAGCACGAAGCCATGAAGAAATCCACGCCCTTGACCTCAACAATGCATACGCGGCAGGAGCCCGCGAGGCTGAGGTCGGGGTGATAGCACAGTCTGGGGATATGCACGTCGATGGTTTCCTCGGCGGCCTCCATGATGGTTGTGCCCTGGAGTACGCGAACGGGCATCCCATCTATAATCATGTTGATCATTTTTTCGTTGTTCATGATATACCTGCCTGTCCTTAGGATTTCTGCACGGCGTTAAACCGGCACGTCTCGAAACATTGTCCGCACTTCACACAGCGCTCCTGGTCGATCGTGTGTGCGGCCTTGCGCAGGCCACTGATGCACGGCACCGGGCACTTGCGCGCGCACAACGTGCAACCGGTGCATTTCTCCGGATCGATTTCGTAGTGAACCAGCTGTATGCATTTCTTGGCGGGACACTTGCGCCCCTCGACGTGGGCCAGGTATTCATCATAAAAATGCTTGAGGGAACTCAACACGGGGTTGGGTGCGGCACGCCCCAGTCCGCACAACGACGAACGCTTGACCAACTTCGCGAGGCGTTCGAGGGTGGCTATATCCTCCATCTTGCCTTTTCCGGTGGTGATGCGCTCCAGAATCTCAAGCATGCGCTTGGTGCCTTCGCGGCACGGGGTGCATTTGCCGCAGGATTCATCCTGACAGAAGGTCATGAAGAACTTGGCGACATCCACGATACAGTCGTCCTCATCGAGGACAATCATGCCGCCGCTCCCCATGATGGAACCGAGTTTGGCGAGGGTGTCAAAATCAACGGGCGTTTCCAGCAGTTGGAAGGGAATAAGCCCGCCCGCAGGACCACCGGTCTGCACGGCCTTGAGCGCCTTGCCACCCGGCACGCCACCGCCAATGCCGTAGACCACGTCATGCAGGGAAGTGCCGATGGGCACTTCGACCAAGCCGGTGTGCCGCACTTTTCCGGCGAGGGCGAAGACCTTCGTTCCCCCGCTCTTCTCGGTGCCGACGCCCGCAAACCAGTCGCTGCCATAGTTGATGATGGCGGTGATATTCGCGAAGGTTTCGACATTGTTGATGACGGTGGGTTTTCCCCACAGGCCTTCGTCGGTAGGGAATGGCGGACGGATGCGGGGTTGGCCACGCTCGCCTTCGATGGAGTGGATCAGCGCGGTCTCTTCACCGCAAACAAAGGCGCCGGCACCCAGACGAATTTCCAAATCAAAGTCGAACCCGGTGCCCATGATGTTTTTTCCGAGCAGACCGTGTTGACGACACACGTCGATGGCCTTCTGGATTCGACGGATGGCCAGAGGGTATTCCGCACGCACATAGAAATAGCCGCTCTGCGCGCCGACAGCGAAACCGCCGATGATCATGCCTTCAACGATCCCAAAGGGGTCGGATTCAAGCATGCTGCGATCCAT
>CAIZGN010000476.1 GCA_903932505.1 Candidatus Hydrogenedentota bacterium | reverse complement strand
GGCGACGCCTTGTCCTTTTTGCCCCCCTCTATGTGTCTAATCTATGCGCCAACGAATGCCTCTACTGCGCCTTTCGCGCGGCAAACAAGGAAGTGCGCCGCATCGCACTCAGCCAGGAAGAAATCCGCCGTGAAACCGAGCTGCTGGTGGATCAGGGGCACAAGCGCGTCCTTTTGGTCGCGGGTGAATCCTATCCCGGCGAGGGTTTCCAATACATCGTGAAGGCCATCGAGAGCGTGTACAGCGTGAAGCGTGGCAACGGGGAAATACGCCGTATCAACGTCAATATCGCCCCGCTGGAGGTCGATCAGTTCAAGACCCTGAAAGCCACGGGAATCGGCACCTACCAGTTGTTCCAGGAAACCTACCACCGCGAGACCTATGCCCGAATGCATCTGGGCGGGAAAAAACGCGACTTTGATTTCCGTTTGTCCGCGATGGACCGGGCGATGGCCGCCGGTATTGACGACGTTGGCGTGGGGGTACTTTTCGGACTTCACGATTGGCGTTTTGAAGTGCTCGCGCTCATGCAGCACATCCGGCATCTTGAAGATCGCTTTGGCGTGGGGCCGCACACCATCAGCGTGCCGCGCCTTGAACCCGCCTGCGGTTCGGACACCGCCGTGCATCCACCCGCACCCGTTTCAGACACCGATTTCATGAAAATCGTCGCCATCCTGCGTCTGGCAGTTCCCTACACCGGCATGATCATGTCCACCCGCGAAACACCCGAGGTGCGCCGCGAAACCTTCAATCTCGGCGTTTCGCAAATATCAGCAGGCAGTCGGACCAATCCCGGCGGTTATGCCGAGGATGAACAGGACGACATGGCGCAGTTCTCCCTCGGTGATCACCGCTCGCTCGACGAGGTGATTCGCGATGTCGCCGAGTTGGGCTTCATTCCCTCTTTCTGCACGGCCTGCTATCGGTTGGGACGGACTGGGGGGGACTTCATGGATCTCGCCAAGCCCGGCCTCATCAAAGACCATTGCGATGTCAACGCGCTGAGCACCTTCGCTGAATATCTCGTGGACTACGGCTCGCGCCAAACCCGCGAAGTGGGTGAGCGGTGCATTGCCGAAGCCTACGCGCGCATGGATGAGAGCCGTCGTGACACCGCGCAGGCGCTGGTGGCGCGTGTGCGCGCGGGCGAACGTGATGTGCTGATATGAGCCCGGACGAATTCACGCGAAAAGAGCATGACCTGCTCGGCGAACGCTTGCTGCCCGCCGAGGCGCGATATGGCATTCACACCTTGCGTGCCGTGGAGAATTTTCCGCTCACGCATCGACCGGTTCATCCCGTTCTGGTGAGCGCGTATGGCACGGTGAAGCTGGCCTGTGCCCGTACCAATTGGGCACTGGGTGCCTGGGCCGGAGATTCGAAGAAGGCCGATGCCATCATGCGGGCCTGTCAAGAACTCGCCGACGGTGAATTTCTGGACGCCATGTTGACGGACCGTCTGCAAGGCGGCGCGGGCACCAGCCTCAACATGAACGTCAACGAAGTCATCGCCAACCGCGCGCTGGAACTGATCGGTGAACCACATGGCACCTATGCGCGGGTGTCTCCGTTGGATGACGTGAATTTGCATCAGTCCACCAACGACACCTTTCCCACCGCCCTTCGCCTTGCCGCCATACGGCTGCTGCACATCCTCGAACAGCGCCTCGTGGCACTCCAGGAGGCGTTTCAGGAAAAGGAAAAAGAATTCGCCCATGTGGTGAAAGTCGGGCGCACCCAACTGCAGGATGCCGTATTAATTACCTTGGGTCGTGAGATGGGCGCGTATGCCGAGGCCTTTAACCGCGACCGCTGGCGAGTGTACAAGTGCGAGGAACGCTTGCGGGTTGTCAATCTGGGTGGCACGGCTATTGGCACCGGCTTGGCCGCGCCCCGGCAATATATTTTCCGGGTGGTGGACACCCTGCGCGAGCTCACGGGCATCGGCTTTGCCCGCGCGGAGAATCTGGTCGAGGCCACGCAGAATCTCGATGTCTTTGTCGAAGTCTCCGGCATCCTCCGGGCCTGCGCCTCTTCCCTGATGAAAATCAGTCTCGACCTGCGCCTCCTGTCCTCCGGTCCCGAGGCGGGCTTTGGCGAGATTACCCTGCCGCCCCGACAGGCGGGCTCCTCCATCATGCCCGGCAAGATCAACCCCGTCATCCCCGAGGCCGTCACCCAAGCCGCGATGATGGTCATGGGCAACGACCAGGCGCTGGTGCTCGCGTGCACCGGCGGCATTCTCGAACTCAACGCCTTTTTGCCCCTTGTGGCGGCGTGCCTGCTGGACAACTGCGATCTTCTCGCCAATGCCTGCGACATCTTGCGGCGGCACGCCGTGGAGGGCATACAGGCGCGAGAAGATCGCTGCCGTGCCCACGTGGATTCCTCCGTGGCCACACTCACGGCTCTGCTGCCTGAACTGGGCTATGAAAACGCCACCGCCCTAGCAAGTCGAGCCACAGAAACCGGAAAGACCCTCCGGGAGATTGCCGTGGGGGAAGGCTTGATGAATTCCGCGCGTTTCGATGCATTGATTAGTCCAGAAGGCGTGTCGCGCCTGGGCATGCCTGATGATGGAGGCACCTTGCCGTCATGAGTACATCCATGGAAAAAACACCCAAATCCTTTCGCCTGCACATCGCCCTCTTCGGTCGCCGAAACGTGGGGAAATCGAGTCTGCTCAATGCCATCACCCGGCAAGAGGTTTCCATCGTCTCCGAGGTCGCGGGCACGACCACGGACCCGGTCGAGAAGCCCATGGAACTCCTTCCGCTTGGCCCTGTGGTCTTCATCGACACCGCCGGCATTGACGACACCGGCGCTCTCGGCGAATTGCGCATGGAAAGAACCCGCAGGGTGCTCGATCGCACCGACATGGCCGTCTTGGTCGCTGAAGCGGGCCAATGGGGCAGCTTCGAAGAGGGCATGTTGAGTGCCTTGACCGAGCGAAGCATTCCAACCTTGGTGGTCTTCAACAAGGAGGATCTGGCCCCGCCACAGGCGGCCGATCTTGCCCGCTTGGATGAGGCGCACATCCCCTGGGTGCAGACCTGCGCCAGTCAGGCTCGTGGTATCACCGATTTTCGCCATGCCCTGCTTCAACATGCGCCGGACGGCTTCGTCAATCAACCCGTTATTCTGAGCGACCTCGTGGGTCCCGGCGAAACAGCCGTGCTCGTCGTACCCATCGACAAAGAAGCCCCAAAAGGACGCCTCATCATGCCGCAAGTGCAATCCATTCGCGATCTGCTTGATGGCGATGCGTGCTGCATGGTGGTGAAGGAACGCGAATTGAGGCACGCCTTGGAGAACCTCAAGCGACCGCCAAAACTGGTCGTCACAGATTCCCAGGCCTTTCTCAAGGTCGCTGCGGACACCCCCCCGGAGATCCCGATGACCAGTTTCTCCATCCTCTTCGCCCGGTTTCGGGGCGACCTCGCCGCACAAATCGAGGCTACCCTCGCCATAGACCGCCTCAAGAGCGGAGACCGTGTACTTATCGCCGAGGCCTGCAGCCATCACCCCATTGGCGAGGACATCGGCCGGGTGAAAATTCCACGCTGGTTGACGCAATACGTTGGCGGCAAGCTGGTGTTTGAAACCGTGCAGGGACACGATTTCCCGCAGGACATCACGCCCTATCAGCTGGTCGTTCACTGCGGGGCTTGCGCCGTAAACCGGCGCGAGGTACTCACCCGCCTCATGCGTTGCCGCGAAGCAGGCGTGCCGATGACCAATTATGGACTGGCGATCGCCTACAGTCTCGGCATATTCGAAAGAGCCCTCACCCCGTTTCCCGCAGCACAAGACATCTACCGAAGGGCCATGCATCACCCCGAAGGGGTCAAACAACAATAGCCGTGGGTGCAACCCGCAGCTTATATCCCAACCGAGGGCCATGCATCACCCCGAAGGGGTCAAACAACAATAGCCGTGGGTGCAACCCGCAGCTTATATTCCAACCGAGGGCCATGCATCACCCCGAAGGGGTCAAACAACAATAGCCGTGGGTGCAACCCACGGTTCACATGAAACCGAACACCATGAACAACCCCGCAGGGGTTGAACCACCCCTGCAACAAACGTCCCGCCCCCCGTCCGCCCAAGAATTGGCATCGCAAACCCGTTTCAGCTACAATGATTTGCGCGGAGAGTTGATCCACTCCGCCCGGCACCGACCAAGCGCGGTGCTGGTATTCCGTCGTCCGGTTTGATCCAAGCGCAGGACCGGCAAGTGACCCTTGCGAATCGCGTTCATGTGTTTCGGCCCAAAACTGTTCTGTTCGACCGGAAGGGACCGCCCATCGCAAGGGGCACTTCGTTCAATGAGCTTTTACGGCGCTGTTTAGCCAGCGCGCAACGGAGTGACCATGGAACCGAAGATCCTCAGTGCCTATCAAGACCTCCTCAATCAGGCAGAGCAAAAATTCGCCGAAGAACAGCGACCAGGTGCCATCCGGATTCAGGTGGGTTCCGCCACCTGTGAAAACGCCGCCGGTGCCCAGGAAATCTGGGAAGAATTCCGCCGCCACATCGAACTCTCCGGTCGAAATGACATCGTGCTGCACTCGACGGGTTGCACCGGACGATGCAGTCGCGAACCCATCGTCGGCGTGCTCGTGAATGGACAGATTCCCGTGAAGTACGAGCTTGTGGACCGAACATTGGCCCACGAAATCTTTGCCAAACACGTCATCGGCGGTGTCCCAGTCTACGAGAAAACGCTCGACAAACTATCCTCCAATCTCAAGCATCAGGTCATCGTTTGCCAGGGGCAAGGAACGCGCCGCACCGTTATCGGCGGGGTGCACACCTGGTTCGAGGAAAAGATTGCGGCCGCTGGTATCGCGGACGGCGAAGTTCCGGTGTATTCCGTGAACTACATGGGTTTCAAGGGAACCCGCCCGGCCGCAGGCGAATCCCGCGTCCTCATTCGCCCCATGAATATCCTGTATCGCATCTCGACCCCAAAAGATGTGGACGAGGTCATTCAAAATCACGTGCTGGGTGGAAAACCCGTCGAACACCTGCGGGTGGAAGACGAGCCTATCACCAAGGGATTCATCGATCTCTATAGCGACGTATCATTCTTCCGTCGTCAGAGCCGCATTGCCTTGCGCAAAGCCGGACTTGTGGATCCCGAAAACCTTTTCGAATACATTCACTACCGTGGATTTTCCGCGCTGGAAATGGTGCTGCGCAGGAATGACCCTGAGTGGGTCGTCAATGAAGTCACGCTGGCGAAACTGCGCGGCCGGGGCGGTGGCGGCTTTTCCACCGGCATGAAGTGGGCGCTCGCCCGCAAGGCCAAAGAGCAG
>CAIZGN010000475.1 GCA_903932505.1 Candidatus Hydrogenedentota bacterium | reverse complement strand
GCCTTTGGCGTCCTTTCGCTCGATGCGGTTGAGCGAGCCCGCAAGGACGGGCCGGTCCTGGCCCAATGCGGCAAGTTTTCCCGACGCTTGGTTTCGAGTGATTTCATGTGTTGCTCCTTTTGTGTATCAGTATATATACTTCGATATACGATGTCAAGAAAAAACGCCCAGGGACGGGCGTCTCGAAATCGGATTCTCCCCTTATTCCGAAAGGCAGGGATTAGCGCGAAGAATTTCCCATTTCACACCGCTGCCAATTCGTTCCGTTTCAGCTATACTACGGCCTCGGAAATCAACGACAGGAGCGCGTCATGAAACAGTTTCACACAGTGGACTTGGCGATCGTGGGCCTCTATTTTGCAGCAATGGCCGCGATGGGTTGGTATTTCTCCCGACGCACCAAGACCACCGAAGATTATTTTGTGGGGGGACGGGCCTATCCGGGATGGTTGATTGGCGTCTCGCTCTTCGGCGCGACCATCAGTTCAATCACCTTTGTCGCCTATCCGGCGGATGCTTTCAAAACGGCCTACTTGCGCTACCTGCTTTGCATCATGATGCCACTCGGCGTCTTCATCGCATCCTGTCTCTTTCTCCCGTTTTTCCGGCGCGGCAAGGTCACCTCGGTCTTTGAATACCTTGAGAACCGCTTCGGACCGCGTGTGCGCGTCTACGGCGCAACCGTCTTCATCGTGACACAGTGCATCCGCATCAGTCTGATCCAGTATCTCGTCGCCTTGCTTACCCAACAACTCACCGGTTGGGATCCCGTCCCCTGCATTCTCCTCGGAGGTCTGGTCACGGCCTACTATACGGTCATCGGCGGCATTGAGGCCGTGCTATGGACCGATTTCGTGCAGTCGATTCTCCTGAGCGCGGGTGGCCTCCTCATTCTGGGCGTCGTGCTGTGGAAATTGCCCGGCGGTCTGGGACAGTTGATCTCGGTCGCCTCCGAAAACCACAAGTTCATGCTCGGCGATCTCGACACCACCGATGGACTCCTGCATCCGGCCCCCTTGGGCTTCTCACTGAGCCAGAAAACCGTCACTATGATGCTCATCGTTGGATTGCTCCAATGGCTGGCCGAATACAGCACCAATCAGGAGATCGTGCAAAAATACTGCGCCGCAAAGTCCGCACGCGATGCCCGACGGGCCATGTGGATTTGCTGTTTGTGCTCCGTGCCCACCTGGGGCTATTTCATGTTCGTGGGTACCGGGCTCTTCGTGTTTTATAAGATTCACCCCGACATGAATGCGGACGCGATGCTCACCGGGGCACGCAAGGCCGAGGATGTGCTTCCCTATTTCCTCAGCACCCAAATCCCGCCGGGCCTATCGGGTCTGGTCGTGGCCGCCGTGCTCGCCGCCGCCATGTCCAGCATGTCCTCCGCCATGAATTCAATTTCCGCAGTCGCCATCACAGATATCTACCGGCGACACTGGCGCACCTCGGAAAGCGAGACCCACTATGTGCGCGCGGCGCGGCTGGTCACACTGGCGAGCGCGGTCATCATGGTGGCCGGTGCCTATCTCCTGTTTTTCTCCGAAAAGAAGACCCTGCAACACCTCGCGACCGAGTTAACCTCCATCCTGTCCGGCGGATTACTGGGTGCCTATATGCTGGGATTCTTCAGCGTCCGGGGCAATGGGCGGGCGGTGGGTCTCGGGCTGGCCTTCGCTGTGGCCTTTTCATTCCTCATTTCGCTCGCGCAACTCGGATGGCTACCCCAGGCGTGGGGACAGGCGATTGAAAGCCGTTTTGACACCTATTACACGGGCCTCATCGGAAATGTGGTCACGTTCCTGCTGGGCTATGTCGTGGGACGCTGCCTGCCCGAACGGAGCAAGGAATTGCCCAATCTCACCGTGTGGACGCAGGACGCCACGCCTCTCGATTAGCGGGGGCACACAAGGAGCTTCAATGGAAATCTGGAGAGAGAATCGCATCGTATATGAGGGCCGGATTGTGCGCCTGCGAACCGGGGACGCCGAATTGGACGACGGGCGTCTCGCCTACCGCGAGGTCGTCGAACACCCCGGCGGGGTTTGTGTGGTTCCTTTTACGGGCCACTCCGTCATTCTCATTCGCCAGTATAGGATCGCGTTGGGCCAATACATAATTGAGGCCCCAGCCGGAAAACTGGAACCGGGTGACTCCCCCCTGTCCCGTGGCGAGGCGGAGCTGGAGGAGGAAATCGGGTACCGGGCGGGCAGGATGCTGCCCATCGGACGCATCTACTCAAGCGTGGGCTTTTGCTCCGAAATCATACACCTCTTCTTGGGGCTGGATCTGAAAAAAACCGCCCAGCGCCTCGAGGAAGATGAGCGTATCGAACTGGTCGAACTCCCGCTGGACGAAATGCGTGAGGGGCTGCGCACCCATCGTTTCGAAGATGCAAAGACCGTGGCCGGACTCTACGCCCTGCTGGATTATCTGACCGAAACAACAGCCTAGTCCCTTCGATTGCGCAGCCATGCGCCGACTCAGAGTCCGGCCATGCCCGCCGAAAAGGACGTTGCAGGCGCATCCATTCGCGGTTCGGCACCGGCATGGGTAATCCACAATTCCGCCGCGCGCACCGCTGCACGAATGTCCAGCAAGGCGCGCTTCGCGAGGGCGGCATCATCCGGGCGAGAGGCGGCAGCTGAAGCCCGGTCCACCGCCGCCGATAGGGCTCCATGCACTTTCTGCGCCGAGGAATTTTTGCTCGATTGGTTCCACTGGTGGGCATCGGAGAGCCTCTGCTGGATGACGGTGATTTCGGGCCGGAAGCGGTTTTGTATCCACGCGTTTCCTTCCTTGTCCAGCGACTTCCTCGCTTTCGGAAAACGAAACACGTATTCATTGCTAAGCTCGGCAAGTCGGTTATCCACATCGCGGAATTGCCGGGCAAAGTGCAACGTATCAGCGGTCAGCGGTGTGATGATGGTGGAACCCCGGGTCCAATGCCGCACGATTGAATACGAGGTCCACACGCTCATGAGGCAGGCAAGCGTGCCGAGAAGCCCGAAACGTGCCGTTCGCAAAATACGCTGCCGCAGTTTTGTGGATCCGCTCATGACTTCTTCCGACCTCGCCGAGGGAATGCCTCAATTAATCTTGCCAACCAATCGGGGTTGCGCATCGGCAGCAGCAATTGCTTGAAGTGGGCCCTATCCCCAATCCACGCCGTGGCCCGGGCATAGTCGCCGTAGGCTTTCTCGCGCCGCCGGAACTCCGGCGGGTGGATGCTGCGTCGCCCCTCCCCATTGTCCCGAACACCCATGTGCGCGTGCAGCATTTCATGAAAAACGATATAGCGCACAAAATAATCCGGAACGAATTCCTGATCAAGCTGCGGGTGGATGCGGATGATATGCTGCCCGGGCATGTAGGATCCAAATTGAATGGAACGACGCCGGGTAAAGGAGATCATACGGCCCCACGTGATGGGCGCATCAACCTGGCCGTTGAATTCAGTCTGGTTAAGCTCCGCATACAAAGCCGCGAGGTCATGATAGGTGCCCCGGGTTTGAATGGAGGCCTCGGTGCGAACCTTCGCCTCAATAAGATGCATGTGCTGCCGGATGAACTTGTTGATGACCACACCCGCTTCTCTGGAACGGGGATGACGCAACCACTCCGCCAAGGCCATGCGCACCTCGGGAGAGGCCCGCAAAAACATATGATGCAGCTTCAGTTTCGGGATTTCACCATTACGACCCGGTCGCAACGACATCAGCGAGGAAACATGGTTGGTGATATGCAGGGTGAACCGCTTCCCGCTGTTCGCCAATAATTCCTGTTCCAGCAATATTCGCTCCGGATGGGCCTGGTAATTCACCGGCGCGGAAACCGGGGGGGCCGGCGGCTGCAACGCTTCTGGAAGAACCTCAAGCGCCACAGGCTTTGGGGCGGGGTTGCCCGACCAATCGAATTCGAGTTGGTCGGTCACTGAACACCCCTCCGCAATACAGGCCAGCGGTCGAGTATCTGGTCCGCCAAAGACTCTGCTGAGGTATCCGGGGTGGCGGCAAGCCACTGCACACGCTCATCGGCGCGGAACCAGGTAAGTTGCCGCTTGGCATAGCGCCGGTGATGCTGTTTGGCGGCCTCGGCTGCGGCTTCCAGGGATTGCTCCCCGCGCAAATAAGCCGCCATCTCACGATAACCCAAGGCCTTGAGTCGCTCCAGATCCGGGCCATAGCCCCCCTCAATCAGTCCTTCCACCTCGGCGAGCCAGCCTTCCCTAAGCATAGCGTCCACACGCCAGTTGAGGCGCTCGTACAGAAGAGCCCGATCCCAATCGAGGCCCACTTGAATGGCGGGAAGTGGGCGTGTGCGTGCCCGATGCTCCCGGTGCATCACCGAAAGTGGAATGCCCGTCGTTTCATGAACTTCCAGCGCACGAATGATGCGCACAAGGTCGTTTTCACTGGTCATCGATGCCGCATAGTCCGGATCCACTGTCCGCAACCGCGCCATGAGCGCGGCGTTGCCCAAGGTCTCCGCTTCTTCTTTCAATCGTCGCCGAATACCGGGATTGCTAGGCGGCCCCTCAAAAAGCCCGTCCACAAGCGCGCTGATATAAAGACCCGAACCACCCGCCACCACGACCGTTTTCCCCAAGCCATTCAGGCGCTCCGCCTCGATCCTCGCCAGTCGTTCATATTCACCCGCCGCCATTACCGCATCGGGACTGAGAAAAGAGACGAAATGATGCACCGCCACGGCCTGTTCTTCCCGCGTGGGCGCGGCGGTTCCGATTTCCATGCCCCGATAGCATTGCATGGAATCGGCGGACAAAATCTCGGTGTCGAGACGCCGCGCAAGTTCGATGGCAAGCGCGGTTTTCCCGGAACCGGTAGGACCGGCCACCACGATAAGTGCAGGGGACTCCGTGTCCGAAGAGAATGCGCGGGCAAGATGTCCGCGCGGAATGATCATTGCGTCCTCCGGAAGCTCTTTTCCATCTGGTGTTGCGTGATCTCCAGAATAATGGGGCGACCGTGCGGACAGGTGTAGGGCGGTCGCAAGCGACGGAATCCCTCCAGCAGGTGACGGCGTTCCTCACCCGAAAGCCGATCCCCCGCCCGCACCGAGGCCTTGCAGGCGCGCGAGGCCACCCGCAGCATGTCCTCCATCACGTTGTCCCGATCAAAAAGATCGCCCTGCCCGAGGCCGTCCAGCACGTGATACACCACATCGCGCACCTTCCCCTCGTCGTAGAGGTGACACAGCGCCGATATCTGGAAGGTACATCCGCCAAAAGGCTCGATGAACAGACCGAGGGACTGGAAAAAATCGAGATTGGACTCCATCAGCCGCACCTGGGACGGGGCGACCTCAATAACCAGCGGCACCGCGAGTTGCTGGGATTCGTATTTCGCGTCATGCAGCTCCTGAAGGAGATTGTCATAGTTCAAACGCTCGTGCAGAGCATGCTGGTCTATGATCAGTAGACGATCCTCAGCGGGCACCACCAGATACGTGTCAAATAGCTGCAGCGGGGCATCCTGCAAATGCCCCACCGTATGATAAGCCGCGTCTGGCGCAATACGGCGATCCGGGCCCACGCCCGGCAATTCGGTCTGCGCCGGTCGCGGTGGCTTCGATCCCACTTCTGGCCCTACAGCCACAGGCGGCTCCGGAGGTGGGGTCGTGCTTGCGACTTCCTCCATCACCGGCGGGGTCAGTTCATCCCAGATGACCGGCGCCACCTCTTCGACGAAGGTCGGCGTTGGAACAGATTCGACAAAACCCGACGGTTCCTGCGAAATCATGCGCTCGAAGGCAGGAATAGAAACCGGCGCGTAATCAGAAACGCGCGGTTGCACCTCAGCCAGACGCTGACGAACCAAACCACTCATGATATCGCGCACCGCCCGATCATCCCGGAAACGAACCTCGCGCTTGGCGGGATGGATGTTCACATCCACAAACCGGGGATGGGTTTCCAGCAACAACACGCCAACCGGTCGCCGCCCCACCGTGATCAGGTTCCGATAACCGTCCTCAAATCCATATTGTAAGGTGGGGCTGATCACAGGGCGTCCGTTGATAAAAAAGAACTGATGCGACCGCGCAGACCGCGTCAGCCCCGGAAGCCCGGCCACGCCATGCACCCGATACCCCCCACGCTCACCCTCCACCTCCAACATATCCTTCAAAAAGGCCAGACCCCAAATCAGCGCCACCCGCTCGCGCAGGGAAGCGTGTTCGGGGATATCGAGCAACATGCGCTCGTTGTGCAGCAACTGAAAACCGACCCCCGCCCGGGCCAGAGCGTGCCGCTGCACCACATCGATACAATGCCCCAACTCAGTCGCGATACCCTTCAAGAATTTGGCACGCACCGGGGTGTTGAAATACAGGCGGTTTACCGAGACCCGCGTACCCACCGGCGCGCCAATCTGCTCCACATCGCGCAACACGCCCCCGTCAATACGCACGCGCGTGGCAGCGTTGTCCTTCTCCCGCCGGGTCGTCAGAACGAACCGCGACACGGACGCAATACTCGCCAAGGCCTCGCCCCGAAAACCGAGGGTGTGGATGGTCTCAAGATCCGCTGCTTTACGGATTTTGCTGGTGGCATGCCGCTCAATCGCCAGCAAGGCGTTCTGCTCCGACATCCCATGCCCATTGTCCACGACTTCGATCAGCTGACGCCCAGCAGCCGCAAGATGCACCGCGACCCGCGTCGCGCCCGCATCGATCGCGTTTTCAACCAACTCCTTCACCACAGAGGCGGGCCGTTCAACGACCTCGCCTGCCGCGATTTTGTTGGCCACATCGTCCGGCAAGACCCGGACGGGTGCTATGTGTGAGGATGTCGACATGGTATGCGGTTCCTCTAATTACCGCCGGGGACTATTGTAATTCACCGGGCGGGAAGAATAAAGCCGGAGGCGCACTTTGTCCAGGTGGTAGGGTGGGTGTGGCAAAGCAGAACCCACCGCCTTCCCTAACCGCTGTCAGAAAGTGGTGGGTTCCGCTTCGCTGCACTGCCTACTCGCCATGGTAATTCGCCGAACGGGAAGAATAAAGCCGTGCCTGCCAGCACCGCGCACAGCCAGGAGTCGATCAAATTGATGATGGGCGACTGCATGTTTCCAAAGAGCACACATTGTGCTATAATCAGAAAATGAAACTCATTGACTGGAATGAGGAGAAGAATGATTGGTTGCGGCAGGTTCGCGCCGTCACATTCGAGGAAATTCTGTACCACCTTCAGGTGGGTGGAATCCTTGACGTTATCGGGCATAGCCAGGCGGAAAAGTATTCAGGACAACGCATTTTTGTGGTGAACCTTGAAGGATACGCCTACTTGGTTCCCTTTGTGGAATCCGCCGATGGTATCTTTCTGAAGACGATTATTCCAAGCCGGAAGATGACCCAACGCGACTTGAGGAAAGAGGATACATGAAACTTACCAAAGAGGAAAAGGATATTCTGGCCTCTGTCGAGGGCGGAGAGTGGCGAAGTGTCCCCAATCTTGCGAGCGAGTCGCGCCGTTACGAGACCGCTGCCAAAGCCACCTTGCGAAAAGACAAGCGGGTTAACATTCGTATGACGGAAAGAGACTTGCTGCATTTCCAAAAGAAGGCCGCCGAAGAAGGATTGCCGTGCCAAACGCTGATCTCCAGTGTCTTGCATAAGTACATCAACGGCCGCCTGCGCGACGTGGCCATCTGACACGGACGCGGCATTCACCCGTCCGGAGTACAGGATTATCCATGAGTGATACGCCATCTGCTGCTTTTTCCTCCGTGGCCACCTACTATGAGGCCCTGTTCGATCCGGAAGCCCGCCTGGCCCGCGAGGGATCGCTGCTGCGCTCGGTTTTCGAGCAAGCGCCAGGACGGCGCGTGGCGGACATCGCCTGCGGCACAGGGATTCATGCTGCATTTCTGGCGGGACTCGGCGCGGAAGTGGATGCGTTCGACCTGAGCGCCGAGATGATCGAGGTGGCCCGGCACAAGCGTCCGCATCAGGGAATCCGCTATCATTGCGGCGATATGCGCGAGGTGCGGGGCGGACCTTGGGCTCTCGCGCTGTGTCTGGGAAATTCTTTGTCGCTTGCGGGCGGTATCAAAGGGGTTGCACGGACTTTCTCATCGGTCGGGAACGCACTGTCGGAAGGCGGACGCTTCTTGATCCAGGTCTTGAATTACCGGCATCCGGATGCGCTGCAATCGCGGCATACGGTGATCACAAAATCGGTGGAAGGCGCGGAAATCACCGCCGTAAAGAGTCTGGTTCCGTTTCACGAACATGTGTTGCTCTCGCTAAATTTCTTTGCACACGATAACGGCAGGTTTCACACCTGTAGCGATACCGCCGTGCTCTATCCCCTTGCCTTGCCGGATTTGGAGCATTGTGCCAGCGCATCAGGATTGCGCATAGTGGAAACTTGGGGCGGGTACAGCCAGCAGCCCTTCCATCCGACTGCTTCGCCGGATCTCATTGTTCTATTCCGCAAGTAAGCCGCAGCGAGAACGAGAGAGCGAACACTGAGCTTACCCCATCTTTCGACAGGTAGCGGTGCAAATTAAGATGTCGCAGTACAGTAGTACGGCCGGAAGTTCCAGCAATTTTCCCGACTCAATCTTAGCAGGCACCTTGGCTTGAGTCAAGGCTCGCCACATATCAGCGGTGTGAAATGGGAATCGTGGAAACACGCGGGTGGTGCATTGCGTGCTTGGTGGCAATGTCTGGACAGAGTTGTCCTGTTGTGGTTGACTACATTGGGCAGGAGTGTGGG
>CAIZGN010000474.1 GCA_903932505.1 Candidatus Hydrogenedentota bacterium | reverse complement strand
GACTGCGGGGATGTATTCCTTTGGAATCACACCGCCAACGATCTTGTCTTCAAATGTAAAGATGGAGCCGGGTTCTCCGGGTTCCACCGTCAATACAACGTGTCCATACTGCCCGCGACCACCGGTCTGACGGATAAACCGTTTTTCGGCTTCGGCGCGGCGCGATATCGTCTCGCGGTAGGCCACCATCGGCCGTCCCACGTTCGCTTCCACTTTAAACTCACGGCGCATGCGGTCCACAAGGATGTCCAAGTGCAACTCGCCCATGCCGGCGATAATCGTCTGTCCAGTCTCTTCGTGAGTCCGCACACGGAATGTGGGATCCTCGTCCGAGAGTTTCGCGAGCGCCATACCCATCTTATCCTGGTCGGCCTTTGTCTTCGGCTCGATGGCGATGTGCACAACGGGTTCGGGAAAGTCCACCGACATAAGCGCGACCGGGTCGTCATAATCACACAATGTGTCGCCCGTGGTCGTATTCTTACATCCGATAACCGCGCCGATATCTCCCGCATGCAACTCTTTCAAGTCCGTGCGTTCATCAGCATGCATCTCGAGTAGACGTCCCAGGCGTTCCTTCTTGCCGGTACGGGCGTTCATGACCTGGTCGCCGGCTTTGAGGGAACCCGAGTACACCCGCACAAACGTCAAGCGTCCCACGTGGGGATCCGTCAGAATCTTGAACGCAAGTGCCGAGAAAGGCTCATCGTCTGCTGCTTTACGGATAATTTTATGATCCGGGTGATGCGGCAGGGTGCCTTCATAATCGGGCATGTCGGTCGGAGCGGGCAAATAGTCCACGATCGTGTCCAGCATGAGCCGCACGCCCTTGTTTTTCAGGGCGGTGCCACAAATGACGGGGGTCCGGCTGCGTGCCAAGGTCACTCGACGAATCGCTTGCTTGAGCTGCTCGAGAGTATGATTCTCATCGAGATACATTTCCGCAAACTCATCGTCGGCGTGCGCGATTTCCTCAAGCAAGTGGTGATGCCATTCATCGGCTTCATCACGGTTCGCTGCGGGGATTTCGGTGACGACCTGCTCGTTTTTCTCGTCGTCGCTTGTCCACGTGATCATGCGCATTTCGACCAAGTCGATAATCCCGCTGAACTCGTCTTCCTGACCAACCGGGATCTGAAGGGGGACGGGTTTGGCACCCAAACGCTGCTCCATGGTTCGAACCGCCCGATGGAAATCGGCGCCCGTACGATCCATCTTGTTGATGAACGCGATACGGGGAACCTTGTAGTGTTCGGCTTGCCTCCACACCGTTTCGGATTGCGGCTGAACGCCCGCAACCGCGCAGAATACCGCAACCGCACCATCCAGAACCCGCAGACTACGCTCCACCTCGGCGGTGAAGTCAATATGCCCGGGGGTATCGATGATGTTGATGCGATGACCATTCCAGTCGCACGCCGTGGCGGCGGAGGTAATGGTTATACCGCGCTCCCGTTCCTGCACCATGTAATCCATGGTGGCGGCACCATCGTGGACTTCGCCCACGCGGTGCACCCGGCCGGAGTAGAACAAGACACGTTCTGTAACGGTGGTCTTGCCGGCATCGATGTGAGCCATAATGCCAATGTTTCTCACGGTATTCAGATCATATGTTCTGGCCACGGTTAGCTCCTTTTCATTTGCTTTCCGCGAATCCGATCCGTG
Organism: Candidatus Hydrogenedentota bacterium; assembly: GCA_903932505.1. Taxonomy (GTDB): domain Bacteria; phylum Hydrogenedentota; class Hydrogenedentia; order Hydrogenedentales; family CAIZGN01; genus CAIZGN01. The sequence goes on along the minus strand of CAIZGN010000474.1, from coordinate 4,935 downwards.
TCTTGGCGTTTGCCCTACGCTCGCTATGTATTCAATTTTACGTGCTGCGCAGAGGTGACGCCCAAACCGGCCAGAGCCGCATTCGGGTGTTACTCTCTGCTGAATATCTTCAGGACGCTCCCGCGCACGCCTTCCGCTATGTACGTCATCATGCGCATTAGTCGTCCTCAGTTAAAATCTAAAGTGTGCAAACGCCTTGTTCGCCTCGGCCATGCGGTGGGTATCATCCTTCCGCTTGATCGTGGAACCTTGGCGGTTATAACAGTCAAATAATTCGCCGGCAAGCCGCTCACGCATGGTCTTTTCGCCGCGCTTGCGGGAGAACTCGATGATCCAGCGGAAGGCCATAGCCGTACGGTTTCGGGGTGCGATTTCGGTGGGCACCTGATAGGTGGCACCGCCAACGCGCCGCGACTTCACTTGCAGTACCGGCTTGGCGTTGTCCACGGCCTGGGTAAACACGGCCAGCGGATCTTCGTTAGGGATGCGGTCTTTCAAGGTATCCAGCGCGCCGTAAACTATGGTCTCGGCAATGCTCTTTTTTCCGCACACCATCAGGGTGTTCACAAACTTTGCAAGCGTGATGCTGTGGTACTTCGGATCGGGAAGCGGATCGCGCTTTTGAATTTCTCGTCTGCGTGCCATGGTTCGTTACCGCCTATCTCTTCTTCGCGCCCGGCTTGCCGGTCACGCCCGCTTTAGCTTTCTTCACGCCGTATTTACTGCGGCTCACCCAACGGCCGCCATGGATTGACTTTCCACCGTCATCCTTCATCGTCGACAGTCCGCCCATGTCACCCTGGGCGTCCAAGACGCCACGGATAAGGTGGTAACGAACGCCGGGAAGATCTTTAACACGACCGCCACGAATCATGACCTGGGAGTGTTCTTGAAGGTTGTGACCGACGCCCGGAATGTAGACCGTGACTTCCATGCCGTTTTTGAGACGAACACGTGCGACTTTACGCAGGGCCGAATTCGGTTTTTTCGGCGTCATGGTGAACACGCGCGTACAAGTCCCCGAGGCTTGGGGACACGCTTTAAGCGCGGGCGACTTCGTCTTTGCAGGCTTGTACTTCCGGCAATTTCTCAGCAACTGATTCGTAGTGGGCACAAACGTTCTCCTTTGGCGGCCAAGACCGCACACCCTCGACTTAATTCCTCGGCGGACGCTCCACCTTGGCATCCTCGCCCCGAAGGGCGGCGTCCGCCTTCCATCCCGCACTTTGCGGCGTTACGGAATCAAGCCAACTTGTGGTGAACTGGCGCCACCAACGGCACACAGCATCCCACGCAGACAACGGCTAAGCAGCATAGCAAATTTGCGAGCCGATGTCAAGTACTTTATTCACCCCTGTCGAAGGAGCGGCATGCGCTCCGACTGCAAGACGCGTATTATGGCATTTGGCGGGCACCGATGTCAAGGATGAATCCCTGCATTCTTTATTGCCCCGCACGGGCCGGTTGTCGGCCATTTCGCTTGCAGAATTACAGAACTGTTACACTATAACACTAGAAAAGCTTGCAATAATCTCTTTATCCGAAGTCTTTCCTTGCATATTTGACATTCTTTGAGCATTTCGCCTGATTACGCCGAACTTCGCCCTGTCGGGGACTCAAAAAGCACGACCGGAGCCGAGGCTCCGGTCGTGCGCGTACGGATCAGGTTATAGCGGCGTTTACTGCGCTCCGCTGATATTGAAGTCGATGGTGTTCTGGAAGACGCTGCCGCCGCTCAGGCCTGAATATACGCCGTTGATGGCGTAGATGCCCACCACGCTCACGATAGCCTGCTTGGTTACACCCACCCCGGTGAGCTCGCGGAAACCGCCAAAGGCCCACGGGATGTACATAGCCGGGTTGGAAGGATCTTCGATCCAGGATATGAGGTAATTCTCACGATGCGTTGTGTCCCGATCGCCATAGTAGTAGATGTCCAGCGCATCCAGGTTGTCGGTCCATCCTCCGGAAGGCACCCGTTCAAAAGGCACATATGCGGGGAAGGAGACAGGATTCTTCATGTGGTTGGTCTCTTTGAGGTAGAGGCCGACGGAATAGCGAGGCGTTGCTCCGGTCACGCTGGTCACACTAACGGCAAGCTTGACCGTCACATTCGCGGTCGCTTGCAGACCAGTTGTCTGGCCAGTCACCGTTATCACCGCAGAACCCACCGCAGAACCTGTAACAATGCCCACGGCTGAACCCGGGCTCTCTGGAGTCACGCTTGCCACGCTTGGCGCGCTGGAAGACCACGAGAACTGCTCTGTGAGGTTGGTTGAGGTAGCCGTCAAGTCGCCCGAATATCCCTTGCCGATGAGCAAGGTGGCCGGGGCAACGGTCACCTGCTGCACCAATACCGTCACACTGCCGGTGGCCGTGTTATAGTCTGCAGAAACAGTGGGGGTGAAAGTGACGCTGGCGTTGTACGAGCCTGCCGGAGGCACCGTAGCGGGGGTAGTGAAGGCAAACGCGCCCGTCACCGCCGCATTGCTCCAAGGATTCTTTGCTGAACCGCCCGTGAGGTTGGAACTCGAAAGCGCCTGCCCGGCCGTAATCGACGAGGCCGTGGGCCAAGGCGATATGGTCGGCGTTGCCTTGGCCACTGCCAGCGTCAGGGCGCCTGCGGAGACTGTGGCGTAATTGACCGAGTCGGTGGGCACGAAGTTCACCGGATACGAAGTGGTGTTGCTATCGGCCACATGCGGCGTAACCTGTGCGCCGTTGGTGAAGGCGAAGGCACCCGGCTTGTTTGCCGCTCCGCCGGAAAGGGTCGAAACCGCGAGCGTCTGCCCGTAGGTGATTCCGGTGGCCGAGGTCGGGTTGGTATTCACCGTTGGTGTGGCCTTGTTGACCACCAACGTGATGGAGCCGGCCGGGCCGGGAATGTAATTGTTCGTATCTGCCGGGGAGAACGTGACCGGATACAGGGTGACACCACTGTCCGCAGCACTTGGTGCTGTGGCCGGGGACGTGAAGGCAAAGACACCCACCACGCTTCCGGAATCACCCGTCACCGTCGAATTGGCCAGCGTTTGGCCGTAGGTAATGTCTGTGGCTGAGGTTGCTGTTGCCACCGCCACCGCCTTGTTGACGGTGAGTGTCAACGAACCGGCCGAACCGGGAATGTAATTGTTCGTATCCGCTGGAGTGAAGGTCACCGGATACAGGGTAACCCCACTGTCCGCAGCGCTCGGTGCTGTAGCCGGGGAACTGAAGGTAAACGCACCGTCCACACTTCCGGAATCACCCGTCACCGTCGAATTGGCAAGCGTTTGGCCGTAGGTAATCGCTGTTGCGGAAGTTGCTGTTGCCACAGCCACCGCTTTGTTGACGGTGAGCGTCAAAGAACCTGCAGGCACTGTGTTGTAATCCACGGCATCCGTGGGCATGAAAATCACGGGGTAAATCATGAGATTGCTGTCCGCAACCGCAGGGAAGACCGTCAACCCGTCCAAGAAAATGAAGGCACCAGGCACACTGGCCGAGCCGCCCGTCAACGTGGACTGCGCCAGACTCTGCCCGTAGGATATGGCTGAGGCTGCAGTGGGGTTCGCGCTGACCTGTGGCGTCGCTTTCGCGATAGCGAGGCGCAATGAACCCGCTGGAACCACATTGTAGTTCACCGCATCATTGGGGGTGAAGGACACGGCAAACAGCGTCAGGTTGCTGTCGGCCACGCTGGGAACAAAGGTGGCATCCGTGAAGGCAAAGGTTCCGGGACGCATTGCCACACCGCCCGTCACGATGGAATCGCCAAGCGTCTGGCCGTAGGTTAGCCCGCTTGCCGATGTCGGAGGCGTACTCACCTCCGGGTTCGCCTTGTTGATGACCAACGTGATTGAGCCTGCCGCCACAGTACTGTAATCTGCCGTGTTGGCGGGCGTGAAAATCACGGGATAGGGTGTGACTCCGCTGTCCAGCACGGTGGGTGCTGTTGCGGGTGAGTCAAAGGCGAAGGTTCCCTCCACGCCACCAGAATCACCGGTCACCGTGGAACTTGCAAGGGTCTGTTCATAGGTAATCGCGGTCGCCGCGATGGCTGCGGCCACGGGGGTTCCCTTACTGACGGTGAGGGTAAGCGTCCCCGCCGGTACCTCGGCGTAGTTCACAGAATCCGTCGGGACGAAACTCACTGGGTAGGCAGTGGTGTCACTGTCCGCCACGTGGGGAATGACTTGCGCGCCATTGGTGAAGACAAAGGCTCCAGAAATATTAGCCGAACCACCGGTAATGTTTGAGGCCGCAAGGTTTTGCCCGTAGGAGATGGGCGAGGCCACGGTGGGATTCGCGCTGACCTGTGGTATCACCTTTGTGATGACAAGACGCAACGAACCCGCCGGAACTACATTGTAGTTCACGGCATCATTTGGGGTGAAGGAGACGGGGAACAGCGTCAGGTTGCTGTCGGCCACGCTGGGAACGAAGGCGGTATCCGTAAAGGCGAAGGTGCCGGGAGGCGTTGCCGCACCGCCCGTCACGATGGAATCGCCGAGCGTCTGGCCGTAGGTTAGTCCGCTCGCCGATGTCGGAGGCGTACTCACCTGCGGGTTCGCCTTGTTGATGACTAATGTGATTGAGCCTGCCGCTGCAGTATTGTAATCTGCCGTATTGGCGGGGGTGAAAGTCACGGAATAGGCTGTGACTCCGTTGTCCAGGAAGGTGGGTGCTGTTGTGGGCGAGTCAAAGACGAAGGTTCCCTCCACACCACCTGAATCACCGGTCACCGTGGAGCTTGCAAGGGTCTGTCCATAAGTAATCGCGGTCGCCGAAGTGGCTGTGGCCACGGGGGTTCTCTTACTGACGGTGAGGGTGAGCGTCCCCGCCGGTACCTCGGCGTAGTTCACAGAATCCGTCGGGACGAAACTCACTGGGTAGGCAGTGGTGTCACTGTCCGCCACGTGGGGAATGACTTGCGCGCCATTGGTGAAGACAAAG
>CAIZGN010000473.1 GCA_903932505.1 Candidatus Hydrogenedentota bacterium | reverse complement strand
GGGAGAGCGGCTGCGGCAAGACCACCACCGGCCGCATGGTACTCCGACTCATCGAACCCACAGCCGGAAAGATCCTGTTTCGCGTCCAAGGTCAGGAAATGGATTTGCTGCAAATCAGAGGTGCGGCCCTGCGACAGGCCCGTCGTTACCTGCAACTCGTCTTTCAAGATCCCTATTCTTCGCTCGACCCGCGCATGACCGTCTTTGACAGCATTGCCGAGCCATTGCGCGCGCATCGCATGGGCACGAAAGCGGAAATCGAGGCACGCGTGCATGCCTTGGCTGAGTCCGTGGGTTTGCAGGCGGGGTTGTTGCGCCGCTATCCCCATGCTTTCAGCGGTGGACAACGCCAGCGCATCGGCATCGCCCGTGCGCTCGCGCCAGACCCCAGACTCATCGTCTGCGACGAACCCGTCTCCGCGCTTGATGTGTCCGTGCAGGCGCAAATCGTCAATCTCCTCAAAGACCTGCAGGAACAGTTCGGTATGGCCTATCTGTTCGTGGCACACGACCTCGCCGTGGTGGAGAATATCAGTCACCGCGTCGCGGTCATGTACGCGGGCCGCATCGTCGAAAGCGCGCGCACAGAAGCACTCTTCACCCATCCGCGCCATCCCTACACCAAAGCCCTCCTCGCAGCCGCCCCCCAACCCGACCCCGAAAAACGCATGCCCCGATCCGTTCTAGAAGGCGAACCCGCCGACCCCGCCCAACTGCCCGCAGGATGCACCTTCCACCCCCGCTGCCCGCGCGCCACAGATATTTGCCGTATGCAAAGCCCGGTGCTGTGCGCGGACACCGAAGGGCATCTTGTGGCTTGCCACAATCCCATAGCACCCTGAGCGGGGAAGACGCTCATCCTACTGGCGAAACCGCACCCGCACCCCAACGGTCATTTCGAGCGCAGCGAGAAATCTAAACCCGTCGCTCGCGTCTCTACAGGTGAATCCGGGTCACAAGATTTCTCCTCATTGCATTCGTCGAAATAACATCAGAAACACCCTTCTCCACGTCATTTCGAGCGACGGCGACATATCTCAGAATCCCAACCCCCAGGAATTCGCCCCAAACAATAGTACCACCTATATGGAGTGCGGCGACCCAAGTCGCCGCTGTGGCTTATTCGAGGGAATATTTTCCACGCATACTCGCTGTCGTCAGCGTTTTCGGCAGATTGCCCGAGCAGCCGAATACGTTTATAATCCGGATTACAGTACGAACGGAGAGGGATAGGTATGGCACTTGTAGACCTTTGGAATTCAAGCAAGACTGAACTCGCCAACAAGCATCTCAAGCAAATAATCGCCATTGCAGGCGATGGTAAACTTCTTGATGGAAACGATGCAAGCAAGGAATTGAGGGCGCTTTTTCGACTTGTACCTTCAGAGAAGCTGAGCTCATATGGGCATGAATGTTTGGACAATTCCTTTGATTCAAGCGGACTGGCCCTACAGGATATAATCAACGAGGTGGGACGACGATTAGGTTATTTGGTCGAGGATGGGTTGTATCGAGGGAAGAAAGGTGTTTCCGGGCATGACGGCTTGTGGACTCTTAAGAACGGCCGCAAGATACTGATAGAGGTCAAGACAACCGATGCGTATGCAATCGATTTGAACGTTATACTTGAATACCGCAAGAAGCTTATCAAGGAGAATCAACTGGTGCAAGATGACTCTTCGATTCTCATGGTCGTCGGTCGCAAGAACACCGGAGCACTGGAAGCCCAGATTCGTGGCTCGCGTTATGCGTGGGATATCCGCATCATAAGCGTCGATGCCCTTCTGCGCCTCATGCGTCTTAAAGAAACGTTGGATGATCCCAATACGCTTTCAAAGATTTCGGAAATCCTTGTGCCAAAGGAGTATACGCGTGTTGATGAAATTATTGACTTGGTGTTCACCGCTGCTGAGGAAATTGCCAAACCGGACGAAGAAGATCTAGATGATGATGCTGGACAAATGAACGGTGATTTGGGCTATAAAGAAAAGCCGAAATTTACCCCTGTAAGCTTTCACGACAAATGTGCGCTAAGAATTGAGTCGGCCTTCAGTGTTTCACTTATTCGGGAGACACGCAGTCTCTATAAGGACCCACAGGGAGGAACCAGATTCCAAATCGCGATTTCAAAGAGCCACAAAAACGCGAGCTACTGGTTCGCGTTTCATCCCTACCAAAAGAAATTGCTTGAGGAGGCACCAGAGGCTTACGTTGCGTTAGGTTGTGGTTCCGAGAACAAGATCTTCCTTATTCCCTTGCAAGTGATTGCTGAGCATTTGGATAAGACGTGGACGACCGAGTTGGAGGATCGCATGTATTGGCACGTACGCATCAAAGAGTCCAACGATGAATGCTACTGGATGCTTCGAAAAGGAGTCCAGAACCTACCACTGACTCAGTTTCTTATGCAGCCGTAGGCCACCACATGCCGACGGGGTCCTCAGTGTCAAGGGATGTCGGTGTTCTCATGTGCCCGGTCTTTGCGTTGTTATGTGGATGTTATCCAGCAGTGCTGGAAGAATGGGGGCGGTGGCAACGACCTCGCTCGGGCTGATGCGAGGGGTACGGGTGCAAGATTTCTCCTCAATACATTCGT
>CAIZGN010000472.1 GCA_903932505.1 Candidatus Hydrogenedentota bacterium | reverse complement strand
CCCATGCTGAACGAACTTTCGCTTGCCGCCAAGATGGGTGATGAGAAGAGTCTTGCCAATTTCAAGAAGGGAAAATTCCAAACCACAAAGTGGTTGGTGAAGTTCGACATTTTGAAAGCTGAACCCGTTGCCGCAGCCAAGAAGGGATTCAAAGGTGGCGCTTTGGGAAGTATCTTAGGCAGCGTTGTTCCTGCCCCGGGCGTTGGTGCCGCTGTCGGTTCGATAAACACTGAGTCTGCAGCGCAAGTATGGATTGTCGGCATGCGCTATAAGATATTGGATGCTTCTACATCCCAGCAGGTTGCCACCGGGTACAAAGAGCAAAAAATGGAGATTGGAGCAAAGGCCTCTAGTGTCTTGGGCATTGAAAGTGCGTCTGGTGGTGGGACAACTCTCGATACCCTCACGCAGCGGCTTGTCCAAGAATGTGTAATGGATATCGATGCCACTAACAAGTAGTCTCGCTTTCTGTTCCCGTGGGAGGGTGCGACGGACAGAGCTTGTCACATCCTCCTGCGGGGTTGATGATTCCACCAGTATAGGTAAGCTTTGATTAATTCTGTTATGCGCGCTGACTCCCAAGGCGTGCAATATAATTCTGCAGAGTTTCTGACTATTATCCCCAAGCATAACTTGGGTGTTGGAGAATGACGTATGCATAAGTACTCTTTCGTCTCGCTCGTGGCTGTCTCTTTTGTTTTTTTAGGCATCTTTTTGTCATCTCAGGCCCAGGCTGAGGAAACGGCACTTACTGGCACGCTTAATGGGAAGATTCCCATTGAGATGAAGCTGAATATTGACGGGCAGGATGCAAAGGGTAGTTACCTCTATACGAAGTATAAGACAGATATTCCTCTGAAAGGTACCGCTGATGCCGGGGGGAATCTTGTTTTGAGTGAGTTTGATGATAAGGGGAATATGACCGGGACTTTTAAGGGCAAGCTTTCTGCTGGGGGTAAGTTTGAGGGACAGTGGTCCAAACCTGATGGTAGCAAGGTTTTTCCTTTTGCGTTGGAGTCTAAGGCGGGTGGTACTGGGGGTGGTGGTGCTGCTGTGGGGACTGGTGAGTTGACTCAGGGAGGTGTCTTTGAGAATGCTGCACAGGAGGATGCTTTTGCCAAGAGCATTGGTAGTGAGCCGTATAACAGTTTTCTAGAAACCTTCCAGTTGATAAATGAGCAGGATGACTTGGATGGGCTTGGTGCTAGAGTGCGTTCCGGGTTTGTTCGTGGTCTAGCCATGGAAATGGCTGGAATAATCATGTGTTTACCTAGTGGAAAATACTGTGCGGCTAAAACTGATGGCGATCGTATTAAAGTATTTTCAAATGATGAACGGTATATCAAGACCCTTCCCAAAACTATCGCCAAATGGCGTGAACCATTCACTCATATTTCGAATGTTGTTTTTGTTTCTACCGTTTCCGGGAAAACTACCGCACCTGCTGCCGGTTCTGCGTGGGTGAAGGGAAAATGGAACCGTGTTGGCACTGGGCGTTTTGACCCGTCATCGCTTGAGATTTCTGCGGTAGCTTCCACTAGTTTTTCTTTTTTGATTTCTGCTGCAAGCGGTGCTAATGTCGGTGAAATGGCTGGTGAGGCGAAGTTCCAAGGCGATAAGGCTGTGTTCACAGACAAGGCGACCGGGTGCGTTGCAACCTTCACTAAGAAGGGCGCTGCTGTAATTATTGAAGCACCTGGAGGTTGTGATACGTTTGGGGGTGTTGGTGTAACTTTTGGTGGCGAGTATAAGTAGCTGCCCGTCTGCAGTCAAGCATCAGATTGTATTATTGACGAAGCTGGTCGGTTGGTTGCCTTCCCCCCGCTTTGTGGTTGGTGTGCGAGTTGACACGACAGGGGTGTCGTGCTATGTTGGAGCGGCTGGTTGTGGTGCGCTGAACAACCATTCGGGTCTGCCTGGCGCATTGCTTTTTTGCTAACAAGGAGAGGCTATCATGGGCGACAAGGGCAAGAAGGACAAGGAAAAGGGTCAGAAGCAGAAATCGACCAAGCATGAGCAGGTCACGAAGGCGAAGGTCGATAAGCAGCCGAAACGGAAGCCGTAGGGCTCTGGGCTGTCGGATTTTTTCTGGAATTCATGGAGTGGGCGAACCTAGGCGTGAAGCGCCGAGGAGTGAAGGTCATGGCTTTTGAAGTACAAATCCGGGACAATAAACTTTGCATTGAGATTGACTTGGAATCGCCGACGCCTTCGTCTTCGGGGAAGACGCTGGTGGTGGCAAGCACGCATGGCAATGTGGCGACGACGGTGGAGGTGGATGGTAAGCCGGTTACGATTGGGCTTAACGCTTACATTAAGCCGTGATCGCGGTTTGGATTTTCCTGGGGCGCGAACATGGATGCGAGCGAGACGGCGTAGATGCTGATGTTGGCAAGCGAAAAGACGAGGGCGAGGTCGATTCCGGCCACGCGCGAGTAGCCGATACCTGAACCTCCGATGCCGTAAATAATCGCGAGATTGAGGGTGGACGCTGTCAACCAGAAGGCGTTGAGTCCCCAGAACCGATCATCGATCGCGGCCAATCCGACGGTGAGCAGTGGCACCACGTAAAGATGGTTTTCGTGCATGCCGGTGTTGAACATGACGCAGGTGAGGGCTCCGAGTGCGCTGTATTGCAGGAGGCTTTTCATCGTTTTTTCCTCACGGAAGAAGCGATACAGCACGTACAGGAAGAGTCCGGCGAAGGCGGTTTTGAACGGCAATTGCCAGGCGAGGCCGATGCTCGGGATGTAACTCGCGGCACCGTGATCGAGGGGGCCGAACTGAGCCGGGTTCCACACGTGTAGCGCATGGGTGAGAATCCAGTTGGCGTTAAACGAGTTTCCACTGGGCGTTGCGTTTGAATAGCCGTGTTGCCCGGTCGTGTCCATGGCGTTGACCAAGGGCGCGAAGGCCGCCCAGCCCAGGCGCAGCGTGAACAGCCCGAGCACCGCGAGACAACCCGCAGCCGCCTTCCCCACGCGCTTCCAGTCGATGGTCGCATAATCCCGCCAAGAACAAATGTTTAGTGCGTACAAGGCCATAAAGGGCGCGGCCAAGATCGGCTGGGGCTTCGTCATGACCGAAAGCGTGTAGAGCGCGGCGGCCAAGGCAAAGTTATTCCGATGCAGTGCCCAGAGCGCGGCCACCAGTGACACGGTCCAGTACACGTCCAGATAGCCGCAGCCGACATTCACCAAGAGGGCAAGGTAGAGCCCGATAGCGAGTCCCCGGTTGCGCGTCCAACCGTAGAAGACGGCTGTTGTGCTGAGCAGACCCACCAAGAGCGAGGTCTTGAGCCAGAAGAAAATGGAAAGCCCGGTCCATTGGGAGAGGTGTAGCACCGCATCCAGCAGCATGAGGCTGAAGGGTGGGTAATTGTCGTTGATCTGCACCAGGGTGGCGTAGAACCCCTGGCTTTTCATGAGATTAATCCATTCGAACCAAACGCCGAAGTCGCCGGTGCCCGGGGCATTGTAGACTGAAATAGACAGCATGCCCAGCATGAGAAGGGGTGGAGCGGAAAAAAGCCATGCCTTTGAACGCATTGTTGTTGGATTCCTGACTAGGGCTAAGAGGTTAGCGCCTTCCAGCGAAGACCGCTGTTGAAAAAACGCGCATTAATTTTCCCGGGAATCTTTTCGCGTGCTCGTTGGTTTTCTTACGCTAGTTACCTCGGGGTGAGTACTGCGTGGACGTGATGGTAGCAGGCGTTGTTCAATTGAATCAAGAAGTGGAATCGCTGTGTCCCCGCCCACTCGGAAGTACATAGCATTCCGTTTGCCGATTTTCCGAGTTTCTGGAAAAAGTTATGCATGCGTGACGAATAATTTAAGCATACTTGTTTCGGTGGAATTAATGATGTTTTTCCATGAAACGATTAAGTCCTTTATTGAAAGCTGTTTATAGCTTTCAGCAGCGGTTAGTTCTATTTGGGCATGATACTTGCTCTATTTAGAAGGTTCTTTTTGTTTCAGGGAAAGTTGGGTTAAAAAAAGGAGTGTGGATTGATGAGCAGGAAGATGGTTTGGGCGTTGTTGCCCACAGTAATCGTTATGCTTGCGACGACGAGTGCAGGCGCAATCTCGGTGGATACGACCTATGACCCTGCGGCTTGGATCAGCACGATTCTCGGCCCGGGCGTGTCCATTGTGCCGGGTTCAGTGCTTTACAAGGGTGGCGACACCTCCACAGGTGTTTTCACGGATGGTTTGGCTTCCGGAATTGGCATTAGCTCGGGCTTGATGCTGACCTCCGGTGATGCGAATCTGGCTTCGACGCCGAACACAGTGGACACCGACTCGGCCACCGGCAGCTGGTGGAATTCGGAGAATCCTCCGAATGGTGATTCGCGGCTTGATGCACTTTCCGGCAACCCGACGTACGATGCGAGCATTCTCGAGTTCGACTTCGTTCTTGAGCAGGATCAGAGCATCTTCTTCAACTACGTGTTTGCCTCCGAAGAGTACAACGAGTGGACGAACACGCCCTACAATGATGTGTTCGGTTTCTTCCTTGATGGACAGAATATCGCGCTGATTCCCGGCACGACGACGCCGGTGGCAATCAACAACGTCAATGGCGGAAATCCCGTTGGCACGGACAGCAGCAATCCGCAGTACTTCAACAATAACGACCCGTCGGATTTGGATCCGGTTCCGTACAACATTCAGTATGACGGTTTCACGGATGTTTTCACGGCGGTTGCCCAAGGGCTTCAGGCGGGCCACACCTATCACATGGCGCTTGGGATTGCCGATGGTAGCGACAGCATCCTTGATTCTGCGGTCTTCATTCAGGCCGGCACCTTCTCGAATCACTACACGCACCACGAAGACGGCGAAGACGACCCTCGGTTTGGCGACCCGGTTCCTGAACCCGCCAGCATGGCGCTGATGGGTCTCGGCCTGATCGGCATGATGGTTCCGCGCAGATTCCGTAAATCCAGCAAGTAGTCCGTACGATAATCCATCGTAATTAGTGGCCTGCTCCCGAAACGGGGGGCAGGCCATTTTGGTCTTTGTGGTGTTTTTGGTCGCGTCAATCCCCGGAGGAAAACTCCAGCCCTGCACTTCGGGCCAGTTCATCGAGCATATCCTCAAAGCGAAATGGCTTGGAGACGAATCCATCGGCCCCGGCAGATCGGGCGGCTGCGGAGCCTTCCTCCAGCACATTTGCGGTGACCATGAGAACCGGGATGGAGGCTCTTCCGGGCATGGCCTTGATCTGGCGGGTGGCCTCGCATCCGCCCATGCCTGGCATGACCATGTCCATGAGTACGGCATCAAAGGAACGTTCCGCCACAGCGGCAACGGCCTCTTCGCCGCTTTCGGCGCAGCGCACCTCGACACCCGCCTGGCGAAGCATTCGCCCCAAGACATCGCGATTCATCTCGTTGTCATCCACCACCAGCAGTACGGGCGCGCGACCTGTTATTTTTCTGGCCTTCAAGTGCTGTTGAGGCGCGTTCGCAAGTTCGGGGGCGGAGGAGACGACGGAGGCAACGGTGGCGGGCAGTCTGAGGCGGAACAGGCTTCCCCGTTCCGCGCCTGCATGCACGGTGAGATCGCCCCCCATGATTCTGGCGTATTGACGGCTGATAGCGAGTCCCAGACCGGTTCCCTGTTTGGGGTCGGCGGTGGAGGCTTGGGCGAAACTCTCAAAGATGGTCTCTCGTTCTCCCTCCGGAATCCCATCGCCGGTATCGATGACCTCAAAAATAATTTCATCCGTTTCAATGGTCTGCGGCTCATGGGCATCCTTCTCGCATACCCTGAGTCGAATTTCACCTTCATGGGTAAATTTCAGTGCGTTGCCGAGCAGGTTGACCAGAATCTCGCGAATCCGCCCCTGGTCCGCGTGAATGAACTGGGGTACTGTTGTTGGGATATCCACGGCACAGTGCAGGCCCTTGAGCTCACACTGCGCGCGAACGATGAGCATGGCATCCTGCGCCATGCGGTGGACGTCGAAGTTTTCCTTGTGCACGACAACACGCCCCGCCTCGATCTTGGATAATTCGAGGACGCCGTTGATGACCTCCAAGAGGTGGCTACCGCTTCGGTCAATAGCCTGCAAATAGCTCTTTTGCTCGGCGGTGAAGTCGCGGGATACGTCGAGAAGTTGGGTGTATCCGAGAATGGCGTTGAGGGGTGTCCTTATCTCGTGGGAAACATTGGAAAGAAAGGTGCTCTTAGCACGGCTTGCGGCCTCCGCCTGATTCTTGGCCTCTCGCAAACTATGCTCGGATAGCACCAGTGCCCGGTGTTTTTTCACCGCAGTTCGAGCTGCGAGAAGCAGCAGGAGACAGGCGCATAGCATGGGCACCTGAAAGCCCGAAGTGGCCCACAGGGGGGGCAAAACCTGAAATCTGGCCTGGGCGGGCGAGGAGTCAATGTTTCGCTCGTGATCCATCGCGCGCACCTCAAAGAAATAGTCCCCCGGGGCAAGATCTGGCGAGACCACAGTGGTTTCTTTGGAAAAGCCCGGCCATGCGGTTTCTCCCCCGAGGCTATTTGCTGGACGGATCCTCCACGAAAACATCATTGATTCCGAGTTGTCGTTCTCCCAGCGCGCCATTCCGCCAAAATGAAAAACCCCGTAGTTGCCGTTGCTGAGCTTCGCGGGATACTCTGGAATAATGGTTTCCGGCTCATCCTTGTGGGGCAGATATTGTGCGATTCCTCCATCCTGAATTCCTGCCCAAATCACACCAGCCGGGTATTCACCGAGCCTCCACACGCGTCCGTTGCGTACGCCATCGCTGCGCCCGTAGTTTAACCACACCCCGTCTTGATAGGAGGATATCGTCTGCTCGCGGCCGCCAATCCAGCAGGTTCGATCCCTAGCGAGGAAGAGGCTGGCGAGGCGCTTGTTCATCGCCCCTTCGAAGGATATCAATCGATTGGGTGGCTGTGTCTCCAGCGAATAGATGCCGTCCATGTCCACACCCGCGTAAAGATTCCCAGCCGAATCGTGGAACAAGGCCCGGCAAAGGTTGTCATATTCCAGGGTGTTTTCCTTCACGAGTCGGCCATCGCGGGAGGCCCACTGGTTTAGGGTGTAGTCCATAGTAATCCAGTAGCGGTCAGCCGATCCCAAGGCCAGTGCGTCAAATGTGGAGCCTTTTGAGGGTGAGGAGGCAAGGTGGCTCCACTCTTCCCCGGAACGTTCATACAGGGCGTGCGGTGTGTGTACCAAGAGACGGCCGTCCGGCAATTCGGCGACTCCACTGACCAGTTCTCCAGCGGGTTCGGGTACGTTTTTTATTGCTCGCCTCTCCGAAATGGAATAACAGACCAGATCCCTTTCGAAGGCGAACCACAAATGATCTCCGAGGCGATTACTGACCGTGAGGCCCAATTGCCCAGGCGCCAGATCCGTGACATACTGCCAGGTTGCGCCGTCGAATTGATGCAGCCTGCCGATGGAATCCGGCGCAAGCGGTGGCGTTTCCGGGGCGGCATAGAGCGCATTGCCCACCAATTTGGCCCCCCCAGAAACGTGGAGAAAGGATCGCCAAGCCGGGGTGGTGATGCGCGACACCCCATAATGGTTGCCCACCCATAAGTTTCCATGCGCTTCGACGAATAAGTTGTCAACCAGAGGATACGGGGCATCTTTCGACAGTGGAACATCCACCCAGCGGGTTGGTGTACCGGCAACGATGCCTGTGTGCGTTCCCAGCCACATTTCGCCAGGAACGCGCTCCGCCACACAGGTCACAAACTTCCCGGGTGGTGTGACATCAACCCAGCTGTTCTCTTTCACGCAGAAGACCGACTCTGAGTCCACTGTCCACAGTGTGCCGTCATCAGACTCACACATGGACATGACATCCGCGTACGGTTTCCCTGAATGCTGCAATTTCCAGACGCCGGCTTCAAACACGGCCATGCCGACCCTGGGAACAGCCGCCCAAATCTGACCGTTTTGCCGGATTATTAAACTCCAGATTCCCTTACCTTGGGTAAAACTCGCATCCAGTTGGGTTGTCCAGTGCCCCACCGGAATTGGCGTGCAACCGCCGACTGACACCACGGCTTCTCCGGATCGCCGGAATTCGATGATACATCCGGTGGACGTGGTAAACCATAGAGCACCGTCCGGCAGCAGAAGGCTCTCAAAGATGCCCGGGTTTTCTATTCCGGGAAGTCCCGGATTCATGAGGTTCCAGCGCTCCCCGTTAAAACAGGCGATGCCTCTTGTCGTTCCAGCCCAGACCTGCCCGAGACTATCCGCGACGATAGCGCGCACATCAACGGTCGGCAATCCTTCCCGCACACCGAATCGTTTGAAATTAAATCCGTCAAAGCTGATTACGCCACCGCCCCACGAGGCCATCCATATCCGTCCATCGGGCGTCTTGGTGATGGAGCGGATCATTTCACTGGATATCCCCTCACCCGGCAGAAAGTTAGCCACTTCCCACAGTGGCAGATCGTCCGCAGCAGCCATGCAGACACAGGCGCACACACTCATAGCGAACAGGCACGAGCGTCCTAGTATTTTGAAATCCGATTTCAGTGGTACATCCTCCACGCTCCCCATTGGCGAAACGACTTGCCAACTCCAATATCACTATACGCCGCACAAAGTGTGAAAATCCATATCGCGGGCTTGTGCGCCGCTTGCATGGGCGCAATACGATGCGGATAATGGTGCAAAAATAACCGGGCCTGAGAGACTCGGAAACCGACCAAGGAAAAACGTATGCCCCCCAGTCAATTTGATCCCAAGAAGCAGGCGGAAGTGGTGGCCGAAGCACGCAACAGTCAGACCGCAAGGCAACAGACCTATCGCGAACAAGCGCTGAATCTCTTTCCGCACGTGTGCGGTCGCTGCGGTCGTGAGTTTGCGGACAAGCAGTTGCGCGAGCTTACCGTGCATCACAAAGACAGCGACCACATGAACAACCCGCCCGATGGCAGCAACTGGGAATTGCTGTGCCTGTATTGCCACGACGATGCGCATGGAGCCTACGAGCGAACCGGCTACCAGCAGGGCACCGTGCAGTACAGTGACGACAAGGAAGATTCAGGCTTCATGCCCTTTGCCGGACTTGCCGGACTCAAAAACCTGCTGAAGCCCAAAGACGACGCCTGAGCGGTTGAGTCAGGATGGAGCGTGGGCATTGGCCTTTGCAAAAAGACGAATGAGAAGCTCCGATGAACACGCTGGCTTGTAGTGGGTCATCGACCCTGATTTTTGAAGAGGTACAGACCTTGTTTGCCCGGGGCCACAATGTCGGTCCAGCCATTGCCATCCATGTCGGCCAGCCAGAAATAAATGCCCGCGCCACTGGCCTGTTTGGGATCGCCGTAGTCAATGGTGACCCGCTCAAACTGGCCTTTGTTGATTTCAAAGTAATAGAGGCCGAGGGGATCCCAGTCGCCCGGGTCATGGCCGTTGTGGGCGCGGTATCGCTTGCCGGTCACCAACTCAATCTCCCCATCGTTATCCAGATCGCAGAGCTGCAGATCGTGATACTGCGATCGACCCGTCTCGATGCTGTGCTTGACCCAGGTTCGGTTCGTACCGTCCGTACCCTGCTCCATCCAATAAAGGCCGAAGTTATGCGCCTCGCCGACAATGAGGTCGTTCTTTCCATCGGCGTTGACGTCATAGACAAGTACCGGGACACTGGCGGAACCCAGCTTGAATTCGTCGTGCCAGACCCAAGCATTGGTATCGTAGGTCTTTTCGGGGGCTTCGAGCCAGCCGCCGGATAGAATGACATCGGGGCGACCGTCGCCATTCACATCACCGCAACCGAAGCCGTGACCGCCATTCCCTTTATCAATGTTGTACTGGGTGAAAGAACCCTTGCCTTTGCCCTTGCCCTTGCGGGTGCAGTCGAGCTTGAAGATGGAAACCGGCTTGGTGACGGGAAAGACCTCGAGTTTCTTGTCGTTGTCGATGTCATAGAAACAGGCTCGCTCGATGTTGCCGGTCTTGGCGACTTCATGAAGGGGCCATTCCTTGTTGCTGTCCTTCGGGTTTTCTCGCCAGCGCAACATGCAACCAAAGAAACCACCGGTGATGAAATCCATCCAGCCGTCGCCGTTCACGTCCATTGGATAGCAGGAGAAGTCATCGTAATACTCGCCCACGACGGGCACATCGCCGATGCGGTGTTCGACGGTGAAATCGGGGCCTTCATACCAGAACTCACCGGAGACAATGTCCGGGTGCTTGTCGCGGTTGACGTCCATTACAGAGGCCGCTTCAAAAATGCGGGGACTGATGAGTTGCCGTTCGAATACCAAGGGTTCCTGCGCAGATATGCCTGCCGCACATATAAAAATCATTGCCAATGAGGTCATTGTCCTGTCTCCTTCTATCTACCACCACATTCCAGCGCCGTCATTCCCTTCGCGGGAATGGGGCATGGGTACCTGGTTGCGTTTTTCAGAAATCCACGGGTGTAAAGGCTAGGGTGCGTCCATCCGGCTGTGTAAGGCGTAGGCAGAAATTCCAGCCGCCGCCGCCCTGGGTCACCCGCACGAGCAGGTCGTTGTCGCCCGCTTTGAGCTTGATAGGCGCGCGATCTGAATCGGGGGCTGTGCCGCGATCCACATTGTTTTCATGCACGGCCACGCCGTTGACCCATACCTTGATGCCGTCGTCTGAACCGCAGCGCACCTGGGCGTCTGTGGCGGCATCGACATGAATGCGAGTGAAGGCGTAGGCTGACACATTGCTGAGCGTGCCCATGCTGCCCATGAAATCGATTACGCCAAGCAAGTCGCCGGTTTCGACGGGCTTCCACGACAAGGTGTCTTTACCTTCCGTATAGGTGGCCTTCAGATCAACATTGGGTTCGTTGATATGCGTCTTGGTGAAGGCTTCCGCAGCGGACCAGGGGAAGGGGCCCACAGCGCGCCATTTGCGCACCACGCCGAGACGCTTCGCGAGTTCGTCGGGCCCGAGGATGGGCAGCAGGAACTCGACAATCTTGCGCACGTCGCCAGGCGCCGTCATGCGCGGGAAGAGTTCGGCGATCAGCTTCTGACCTTCCTCCTTGCGACCGGCGTCAAACAAGGCCTTGACCAGACCCGCGAGGGTTCCGGCATCCATCTTCGCCACATCCCCTTCACCGAGGTGCTGGATGATGAGGTCAAAGGACTCTGCGACCGGGTAACGCTTGATGCCCTCGAGCGCCTGTGCGCGCAATTCATCGGTGGCTGCCGCACGGTAGAGGCCGTAATAGGCCTTTCCAGCGGCATCGCTTTCGCCTCGGGCAACCATGGCCGAGGCCATCGCGGTAAGCGCACCCGTTGCGAGTGCCTTGTCTTCCGCCGAACCCGTATTGGCAAGCCCCGCCAGTGCTTCCACCGCACCGGGCAACTCTGAAGCACTGAGGGCAGCCACTGCCGCAGTCCGGGTTTGCGGATCCGTGCTTTTGGTGGCCTCGTTAAGGAAGGGCAGGAAGCGTGCGTCTTTTTTGGAACCGAAGACATCGAGCATGGCCGCGCGCATGGACTCACTGGCGCTCGGATAGGCCTCCAACATCGCCTGACTGCTCGCATTACCGCTCAACATGCGCAGCGCATTCAGGGCCGGGCCTTCCAAGTCGCGCTGGGAGGCGGTCGCCGCAATAATGTCTGCAACCACCGTGTCGTCGCCATACCGGCCCAACCCGGACACTGCGGCACCCCGCACCGGAATCGATGCGGAGGTTTTCAGGACGTCGCGGTAGATGCGCATCGCATATTCCCATTTACCGCCGGAGCGCGCCAGATTGTCGGCAAGCCGCAAAAGAATGTCTTCGGCGTCCTTGCGAAGCGCATCGGGAACTTCGGTGCGGATTGATTGAAAAAGTGGCACCAATTTCATATCCGCCGTCCAAGCCAAGGCACGCGCGGCAGCCAGACGCACCTCAGGGGTGCCTTCCTTGGCCCAAGCGAGTGCCGGTTTCACGTTCTCGGCGTGTTTCGTCACCGCGAATCCATCCAGAACCGCCACGCGGAATGCATCATCGGTTTCCTTTAAGACGTCAGCGAGTGCTTTGCGTGCCTCATGGGTGTTGAGCAAAGAGAGGGACTCGCGCGCCTTTTCGCGCCATTCTGCGTCTCGCAACAACGCGGCCATGGGCGCGACGTCATACCCCTCGGGCACCACCAAGGGCAGCAAGCGCAATCCTTTTTCTCGCGATACCGGGGACTGTTCCTTGGCCAACAGGGTCATGATGGCGTCAGTCACTTTCTGGCGTTCCTTTTCGCGACCGGCCACTCCAACTTGGTTGGCGAAGTCCTCAAGTACGCGCATGGCCGCCCATAAGGCGTCGGGATTTTCGCTGTTCAGCAGGGGGAAGAGTTTTGGGACAGCCTCGATGGACTGTTTTGGGAGGAGTTGCCGTGCTGTGACGCGGGCGGCTTTATCCGCACCACCCAGATCCTGCACGAGGGTGTCCACCGTCACCGGCGCACCGGGGTCGGCGGCATAACTGGAGAAAGCCACTAGTAATCCACACAACCACAGTCTCATCCACGCCTCCGTTCTCTGCCGGAACCCGTCCGGCCTGCTAAACCGCTTCAGGGGCAAGAGCCCAATCGACGGTGTTTCCAACCCGTTATTGACGCGTCCGAGTATAGCACCCCGGCCTGATAACATCCAGCGTTTGGGGGCCGGGTTTCGCGCAAGAAGCGTCACTCGTCGTAATACACCTTTTCCAGCACCAAACCGTGCGCGGGGGCGCAGTGACCACGGAAAGGGCCGGGCGAATTGAGACTGGTTTCGAGAAAGTCCTTGGGAAATCGCCCCCGCGCGATCTCGACGAGTGTTCCCGTCATGTTGCGCACCATCCGGTACAAGAAGCCGTATCCATCGAAGACGATTCGCCAGAGGTGTTGGGCATCGCAGGGAGCGATGGTGCCACCATGAGACAGTTGAGCGCTGTGGAGGGTGCAGACGGTCGAATCTCGGTGATGTCCGCCGGTACTTTGAAAACCGGCGAAATCGTGGACGCCCACCAGCAGCGGAGCTAACCCGGCCATGAGATCCAAATCGAGTTTGTGAGGCACATGCCAGGCATAGCGGGCGGACAGGGGATCGGGCTCGCGGCCCAGGTCGAGGGTGTAGGCGTAGCGTTTCCCCCGCGCATCGAAGCGGGCATTGAAGCCGGGCGGGGCGGGCTCCAGGGATTGCACCTGGATCTCCGGGCCGAGCATTTTCGACAGCGCGTGCCGCAGGCGTTCCGGAGGGCCCCCGTCCCAGTCAAAGGAAATGGTCTGTCCAAAAGCATGCACCCCGGTGTCGGTGCAGGCCGCGCCCTGTACCGGGATTGTGCGCTGGGCAATGCGTGCCAGGGCTGTTTGCAATGCGCCCTGCACAGTAGGGAGGCCCGGTTGCGCCTGCCAGCCGCACAAATTTGTGCCGTCATAACGCACCACGCCTCTGAGTATGGTTCTGGAGGGTGATTCCATCGTATTATTCGCCGCCCAAGATGTCCCGGTCGACGATCTGTCCCGGTCGCGTTGTGGTGTGTGGCCACATCTTGCGTCCGGGGTAGATACTGGTTCTGATGCCGGTGTGTGCGTGGTCGCCGAGCACGGCACCCAGCTTCATCCGCTCCGTATCCACCAATTCGCCCTTGAGGGCCGAATGCACATTCTTCTGATCAT
>CAIZGN010000471.1 GCA_903932505.1 Candidatus Hydrogenedentota bacterium | reverse complement strand
TTGATGAGGTTCATCCCCCCCACGCCCGCCGGAATGGAGATCAGATGCCGAACCACCGGCACAAACCGGCACACAAAAATCGTGATATCGCCCCGCTTCTCAAACCAGCGCACCGTAAGATCCAGATGGTCGCGCTCCAGCAGGAAATACGGTCCCCACCGCAGCACCAGCGGATAGCCGCCCCATTTGCCCATGTAGTACCCCGTCAGCGACCCCAAGAGCGTTCCCAGGCTCGACGCCAGAATCCCGCCGAGCAAGGTGAACTGTCCCTTTACCACCAGAAAACCGGCAAAGGGCATCACGATTTCCGACGGCACCGGCGCAATCATGCTTTCCAGCGCCATCATGAAAACGAGGCCGGGGTATCCCAGCGCCTCCATCACATGTTCAATCCAAAGGGCCACTTGTTCGATCATGGGACTTGGTTCTTTCCGCACTTCATGCCGTTTCCCGTATTGGAAACGGCGGTTTCATTCTCAGGCTACCCGCTCCTGAGAACAGGGTGCCTGCGCTACGCGACGACGCCACACGCGACAAACAACAAACATCGCAAGACCTTGAAAGCGTTAAAAAACGGCCGGAGAAACCCAACGCACGGGGTTTCTCCGGCCTGAAATAGGGTCGGTTTAATCCTGAATCGCCTCGGCTTTGTAGCCGCCCTTCATCCGGTCGCTGGCATACAGCAACCCGAAAACCAGCGTCAGAACCGCCGCCAGTCCAGATACCACAAAGAAGGACCAGCGGCCACCAAAAAGCTCCGCCGGGCCGAGGATGCCCTTGGCCGCCTTGGCCGCTTCTGAATCTGGAGCGCACTGCTGCACCCCGCGCAGGACATTGGCCGTCGACTTGGGCGGCAAGCTGCCGGATTTCGCGCCAGCCAGGACTTCCTGAGCCAGCACAACCGTCTTGTCGATCATGCCATTCAATTCAATATCACGCGCCAAGGTGCCCTGCTTCTTCAGTCCGGGCAATTGGTCGTTGATCTGTTGCACAATCGCCGTCGTTTGCGCCACATCGAATTTGGAGTGACCCTTGACGTCCGCGATGTCGCCCATCATCGGGATGGTGATCGCACCCACGGCGATATTGCCCGCCACGCCCATAAGCGCAAGCGCGAATTCGCCACCTTTGGGGATTCGCTCGGAAACCACGCCCAGCATGGTGGGCCAGAAGTAGCACACGCCCACGGCAAACACCGTGTCCGCCAGGAAAATCGGCACCATGCCGTCAGCCTTGCTCAGCCACACGAGGCCCATGCAGGACAGGATGGCGGAACTGAGCAGCATGCCCGTCGGCGAAAGGCGATCGACGGCGTGACCGGAAAACTGGCGCATGAGCGCCATGAGCAAGCTCGTCCACACCAGCAGGAGCATGCCGCTGCCCGGCGTGCCCAGACCCGCGTTTTCCATGATCGCCGGCATCCACCGGTTCGGCCCCAGCTCTGTCGAAGCCGTCAGCATCATGCAGACGAACATCAGCCAGAACAACGGCCGCGAAAAAGTGGCGGTCAACATCTCGCCGAAGGATACGCCCGAGGAGTGACGCTCGGTGGGCGGAAATTTTTCGAACATCATAATGCCGGCGGAAATGGCGGCCGGAACAAGAATCATGGCCAATTGAACCTGCCAGTTACCGAAACCGTACTTGCCCATCAGGAAGCAGGCCAGTCCACCGATGACGATACCGCCCGGAAACCACACGTGGAACTGATTGAGCTTCTGAACCTTTCGATCTGGATAGAGTGAAGCCACCAGCGGATTACAGGCGCCTTCCACAAGGCCGTTGGCGAAAGCGATGGTGAGTGCGCCAAAGAAGAGCATCCAAAAACCCTTCGCGAAGATCATCATGCAGACACCGGCAATAAAGAACACGTAACACAGACGCAACAGAAAGCGCATGCCCAAGGTCGAGCACAAGGAGCCGAAAATGAGAATGGACAAGGGGAAACCCCACAAGCCTGCGCCGGTGATCTGGCCGACCTGCTGATTGGTCAGAAGGAATACTTCCTTAAGCGGGTTCGTGATTGAACTGAGCACGGCGAAAGTCATCGCGGTCGCAATGAGCGACACGCAGCTTCCCGCGAACAGTTTGTCTGGTTTCACGTCTGGTGGCAAATGGCTCATGTTCGTTTCTCCCTCCGCTGGCCCGGTTTGGGCATTTGAGTTGGCTCTGAGAATGACCCCAGAGATACTACTGGTTCCGCCGTGGGCGGTTCAAGCCGGTCATAAACAAGGCCGGACTCCCTGCGTGGAAGCCCGGCCGTGCAAAACAAGCCGTTAACAGGCACTCAGCCCCCGGCACTGGTCAGTTGGTTGACCATGGCGACAATCGGGCCAAAGAGCGAGGCGAAAAGGATGGCGACCACCGCGCCCACCAATATCGTGAAGAGTGGCTGGATGGCCTCGCCCAAGGCGCCCACCGCAATCTCCACTTCTTCCTCGTAGACCTCACCGATTTGGTCGGCCACCGCGTCCACGCGACCGGACTCTTCGCCGGTCACAAACATGTCGGTGACCACGTGGGGGATGATGGGCGCGGACTGGCGCAGGGGCTCTTCCATACCGCCACCTTCTTCGATGGAGGCGCGCACATTGCGCAGGCATTCGGCCACCGCACGGTTGTGAACCGCGTTGCGGGTCAATTCAAGGGTGGTCATCATGGATAGGCCGCTGCGCAGTAGCAGCGACATGGTCTTGGTCAGTTCCACGATGGCGTTCTTGTGCAGAATTGGTCCGGCGATCGGGATGCGGAGCTTCTGTCTGTCCGCCCACAGCCGACGAACGGGACTGCGCACAAACCAGCCGAGATAGGCACCCACAAGCGCCATGAAACCCAAAACCGGGGTCCACCAGTAACTGCTTACGAGATGGCATGCGGCAAAGAAATACGTGGTGTAGATTGGAATCGCGACACCCGACCCTTGGAACATCTTCTCAAATTCCGGCACGACCCACTTGGTGATCAGCAGCATCACGCCTAGGCAGGCCGCGACGAGAATGACAGGGTAAACCATGGCGCCCTGGATGCGCTTGGCAAGAATGGCGCGGTGTTCCCGATAGTCCGCCACCCGTTTCAACACGGTGGTCAGCGTACCGCTGGCCTCGCTGGCGCGGATGAGATTGACGAAAATGGTATCGAAGTAGCGCGAGTGCCGGTCAAACGACTGCCACAGCGGATTACCCATTTCCACGTAGGCGGCGATGTCGGCAATCAAGGCCCGTGCCGCCGGTCGCTCGCCACGGGTGGAGAGGGTTTGCAGCGAGCGCAGGATGGGGGTTCCCGCCTCGAGCAACATGATAAGCTGGCGCAGGAAAACGGTGATGTCCTTGTAACGAACCCCCCCGCGCCGCTGGGGCGTGCCGATGTGGAAGGAAACCGCCTGTGGTGCGCGCTTCTGCTGAATCACCACGGGCTCCACTTCCGCCTCAACCTCCTGTTCCTGCACTACCACTGGAATTTCTTCAACCAGTAATGTTTTTTTCGGGGTCCGTCGCACCCGCTTCGGGGCCGCTTTGGGTTCGCCTGTGGTGGCCATAATATCGATTTCTCCTTTGACCGGTTCGTCTGATACGTATTCCCGATTGAAGTCCACCCGGTGCCCGAGGCAGCCCGATGGGTTCCGCCTGCTTACTGCTGTACTGCTTTCCATTCGATCACGTCATAACCGCCGTCGGGGCGGAAAAGTGCCACCGCCTCAATGCGACTATTCGCGCGATCATACTTCTTGCCGCCCTGTCCATTACTCGCGTAGCTTCCCTCGGAGGCCACCCGGAAACATTGGGGCTCAAACACCAACCCGGCAAGCGGGCTGTCCGCGACCGGGGCGTTGGGGTCGACGGGCGGTTTCCCCGCGGCCTGCAGCAGGGCGTCCACTGATGCAAACGGACGCTTGGCCGCCACGATTCCGGCGGCTTCCTTGGAAATGCCAAGAATTGCCGCCAGTACATCCACCGGCGCGGCGTTGATATTCAGGTACGCCTCCGGTTTGGCGGGGTCGGCCACGGAGACCGTCGTGATGGTCGAGGAATCCAGTGCCGCCACCTGCGCGACGGGCATGAGCTCGCGCACCGCGAGGTCATTAATCGAGCCCAGCCATTCGCGATTGCCCGGTTTGTGCAAGGTGGCGTGAATCTTCTGCGCGGTGGCGGCATTGACATTGAGCACGGCCTGCAATACGGCGGGGGGAGCGCAGTTCAGGTTCACCTTGCCGCTCTCGTCGCTCACGGAAACCTTGGCTTCCGCCGTGCGCCCGCTGTTAGGTTGAATCTCGTGTTTGCCATCGCGGAAGGCCAACTCGAAGGCGGGAAACTTGATGGTCTGCGGGGTTCCAAGGAGCGCGCCGGGCTGTTTGGCGGTAACCGCTTGGGAAAGCCGGGCGAGCGTGGCCTGCACCCCGCCCTCGGCAATCGCGCGTGCGCGGCTTTTTCGCAGCTCGTAATTCGCGGATTCCAACTCGTTTTGCATGTAGGTGACATACACCACGCCGAGCGCCATCGCGATGCCAAGAACGCCAATGGCCATGACAAGGGCGGTGCCCCGCTGGCGGTCGTTTCGATTGCTCATATTGGTATCTTTCTACTTCACGTGAAGTGCAAAGACGGATTTCCGCACTATCTGCTCGTTAGGCCGGTTTTCGTCCCGAAGCGTAAGGCTCACGCGGACCGCCTCGGGCAGTCCTGCCTCTTTCCATTCTTTCAACCAGTCCCCTTGGGCATTCTGGAATTCGGCACGCAGGCCCAGCGGAACGCTGCCCGCGAGAAGCGTCAATGCGCCGCCTTCCGGCTGTTTCGCGCCCAGGGGCCCCATCGTGCGCTGCAGGATGGTGGGCTTGCCTTCCTCGCGAACCAGCCGGTACATCACACTCGCCATCAGGTCTGCGCCTTGGCTTTGCTGATTCGACACGGGCAACACAAAGAAGCTGTCCATCCGTGTCGCGCCGGTGCGATCCGGGTCATCACTGCGCAGCTCACCGCCCACAAGCCCGACGCCCGTCAGTGCGGAGGGGGCCACGCGGCCGAAGTCACCACGCATCTGGTCGAAGACATTCTGCGCATTGTGGTCCAAATTGCGGTTGATTTTCGCCACAGACCAGCCGTCCATGGCCCCTGAGATGACCCCCATGCCGATGGTGGAGACCACGGAAAGTACGGCAATGCCGGTAATCAGTTCAATCAGGGTAAGTCCGGAGCGGTTTGCGCGTTTCATTTGGTTACCTCCGGCTTCGCGGGTGCCACCTGTGGCACTTGCGCGATGGAAACAGGCAGGGCCGACGTGAGTACAAAGGCGCGCGGATCGCCGGATTCCTGCCAGCGAATCTCGACACTCACTTCGCAATACGGCGAATCAGGCGCGGGGAAGTGCCCCGTGGCCTTCCATTGAAAACCCTTGTAGAGGACATTGTCCCGGCTGCGGGCGCGTTTGTCCAGTGGGGCGCTGGCGGGACCGGCCAGTGGCGCATAGTCGTCCTTGCCGGAACCGGGGTTGACGATTGAAAACGGCTGGCCCGCTAACTGGTCGACGGAGGGCCACTGAAAACGCTCCGGATGCCGCTGCAGCGCCGCCATCTGTTCCTCGGCCAATTGCGAGGCAACCACGCGGTTCCGGGCCGAGCGACCGAGGCTCAGGCTTTGCTGCAACAACGAGACCCCGAGGGTCGCGGCCACACTCATCACGGCCAGCGCGGTGATAAGCTCAATCAAGGAGAAACCACCCCGCGGTCGAAGAACGCGCGGTTGCTCTCCGCTGGAGAATAGTGTGCCCATGAATCTCCTTCCTGTGTGCGACAACATCACACTGCGAAACCTTCGCCCCGATATCCATTCTTCACAATGTGATAATACTATTAACACAAACGGCAGGCAAAGTCAATATGGTGAAAAAACAAAAAATGCCGCCCAGCAAAACCGCATACTTCCCAAACACCGTTTAGACGAACAGAGCATCTGCAATAAACAGCTGTTCTGTTCGTCTAGTAGTTATCTTTATTGGCGCTGGAGTGCTCTGTTTTGCTTGGCGCGTTCCCGCATCTTTTTCAGGGTCTCGGCGGCCTGCTTTTGGGCGGCGGCCTTTTGTTCGGCCGTGAGAACGGGCTTTGGCGGGGTGGGCAGCGCGGCACGCGCGGACGTATGCGTTGTCTTCTTCTCTTCCCCCATGAGGAAGCGACGCGCCGCCTCGGTGGGGTCGATCAAGTCCACGCCTTCCGGTGTCGCGGGCAGATTGCCGTTTGCCCAAGTATCGCTCAGCATATAGGAGACAGACCCATCAAGCCACAGCACGTTCCCCCCCCCGGGAATGTGATTCATGCAATTGACCTGCCAGCCGTCGGATCGCCGGGCGGCAAGACCATTGCTGACGTCCTTAGACTTCTCCTCCTCCTTCTTGGGGATCATCCCGCTGCACAGGTCCCACATCAAGGGAATTTTAGGCACCGGCCTGGAGGGATGCGGCAAATAGATCGGCTGGGTGGTATAGGCCCCGAGATAATCGTAACTGCCCCGCAGGCTCATTTCCCCGTTGATTTCCGTGGTGATTTCAACGGGTTCCTCGTTCTTGGTGTCCCGACGCCGCTCACTAAGCCTGGAGTTGGATTCCGACGGACATTGGAAAACATCAGGCGTGCCGACCTCGCGCAGGCAGAAGGATTTGAGAGCGTCGGCATTGTTATTGCCGCCGCTCCACGGCAGCGCGCCATCGTTTTCCGCCGCATAGGCGTGCATGACGATGCCAAGCTGCATCAGGTTGTTCTGACACGAGGCGCGCCGCGCGGTTTCGCGGGTGCGGGCAAGCGCGGGCAGCAAAATCGCGGCTAGGATGCCAATGGTGGCAATCACGAAAAGCAATTCAATCAGGGTAAAGGCCCGGGACTTCATTTCGCGTCCCTCCTGCGTGTTTCATGAAAGGAGACCACGGTGCCAGCGGCATCAAGCGACAATTCCGCCTCCAGCACCCGCTTCGCCATGCGCGAAGATCCATCGCGCAACTCGCCGGTGGCGGTCAGGCCAAACCGGTTGCCACCCAAAGCCGATACCTCCACGGAGAACCGGCCCGCGCCCAGCATCGTGTCTTTTTCTCCCGCGTAGTCCGGATGGACGCGCAGGGTGGCCACCGCTTTTTCCAGACCGCCTTCCGCAAGATAGATGGCCTGACGCGACTCGGACTGCTGCTGCACTTGTTTGAGTGTGCTGTGCAGACGGCTCCACACCACCGCAACACCCAAGCCCACTGCCGCCAAAACCATCAGCGCCACCAAGAGGGCCGACCCACATTTATTTACTTGCCTTGGATACATAGTTCCGCCTAGAGACCGCGCAACGCGGCCAAATACCGGTGGGGTGGCACCGCAATCGGGCGTTCGCCACGTTCCTGTTTTACCGTCACATCAAGAGCCACCAAACGAACCGATTCAATCGGCACATCGCCGAGGGAAAACTGAATCGACGCCAAGGTCGGGCCGAACGAAGAACCGTAGTCCACCTTCAGACCCTCCGATCCCTCTGACACAATCCCCTTCATCAGCCTGCTGTGACCATTCAGGTCGCCAATCACCATCCAACGATTCCGGCCGTCCACCGGCGGAAGCGTGAAGACCACCTTGTCCGGCCCGGTGCGCAGTTCACCCACGGATGGAACCACCGCCACCGCGTCCCGCACCGCCTCGGCGAATTGGCCCTGCAACTCGGACAGCCCCTGCAGTCGATCCAGCGCCAGCGTATTCACCGCCGTCATGCGCACCCCCGTAAAGGCGAGGCTCGCGCACAAATTCAGTCCCACAATCATGACCACCGTCACCACGAGTAATTCCAGCAGGGTGTAGCCGTGACACCTGGACGCAGCAGCGGGGTTTTGTCGCGCTTCACGCGGACACGCTCTCGGTTTATTTGTTTCGATACGCATCTACCGTTTCCTGGCTATCAGCGTTTCCACGCTTCGTTCGATGCTCCGCCCATGTTCCCCGATCCAGCGCACCTTGACACACACCTGTTTGAGTCCCGGCGTTTCGGCACTCTGATCCACGATGTCAACGGTCGCCTGTACCCGCATCAGGCGCTCCAAGGCCGGGGTCGCGCTGCGGAGCGGTTGACCACTGCCGACCGCTATCGCTTCAAAAGGGAGGGCCCGCAGGGTTTCGATTTCATTCTGCAGCACTTCATCCGCCGCACCATATTCCTGCAGCGCCCGGGTCTTCTCGATCGCCACGATATGCATCTGTATCGCGCCCATGACCCCGAAGGTGAGCACAAACAGCATGGCCGTGGCCTCGATCAGGGTAAAGCCCCGGGTCTCGTTCCAGCGTTTAGACATGGGTTTCGCTCCGTTTCATACCAGCATCAAGGCGTCGACCAAACTGGTCAACGACATGATAATCAACAATTCGCCAAACAGGGACACGCATCCCAACAGCACCACGCCCACCGGCAGGAGACTGTCGTAAAGAATCCGGATGCGTTTTTCGACATTGCTCTGATACAGCTCGCTCACGCGCTCCAGCGCCTGTGGCAGCATACCCGCCCGCTCGCCCAGAGCGACCAGCCCCAGATAGAGCCGGGGCAAAAGACCGACCCCCGCGCTCTGCCGAAGCGCGTTCGACAGGGTTTCGCCCTGCAGCACCCGCAACCGGGCACGAAGGAAAAGGTTCCGGTAGGCCCGGTGGATGTCCGCGTTACCCACCCGCTCAAGCGCCTCGTCCAGCGGCATCCCCGCACTCAGTAGTTTTTCCAGAATGACCGAGGCCGCCACAAGATTCTGCTGGATCATGATGCGACGCAATCCGGGAATGGGAAGCGCAAGAAAGCTGATGCCGCAGGTGGCAAGGCCGTTGCGGCGTCGAACCCGCAGGGCCATCGGAAGAACGACGCCGACCACAAGGCAGAATCCGGCGGCCAGACAGATAAGCGTGGTCGGTGTACCCATGCGCGACCCCCCGCTTACCGCATGCGATATGGACAGGGCAGCCCGGAGCGGCCAAGTCAACGAAATGTTATAGGGGAGTTCCCGGAACAGCTCCACAAAAACCGGAACCACCTTGGCAATAATGAACGACATCAGCGTGACCTGTATCGAGAAGACGATGAACAGGTACCAGCCGATGGGCTTCAGGGCGCGACGCAGGGTGACCCGCCGCAAGGTGTCCCCGGTGATCCCTTCCAGGGTGGCGGCAAGCTGACCGGAGGTCTCCCCGGCCTCCACAAGATCCGCATAGAACCTGGGAAAGAAGCGGGGAAAGCGCCGCATGGTTTCCGAAAGAGTGCGACCCGACTCCATGTGGTCTCGCATACGCAGCAGCAGGGCTTCGCGGGCCCCCCCCCGGTTGATCACCAGCAAAGCGGGTAGCAACGCCCCCACGCACGAAGCCAGAAGAAAGACACCGGCCATCAAATCGCCTTCATCAAACACATCCGCCGCAGAACCCAGAATGAGAAAGATGGCGAGGAAGGCGCAGGATATCAGCAAGGCCACACTCAATCGCGCGGCACGCACCCCGCTGAAAGGCAGGGTACTTTGGTACTGGTCGCGTGCCAAGGCGTCCAGCCCGTGATGGAAAGGCGCGTTCACCTTGGCCATCGCCGTAAGCTGGTTCATCACATTCAACAGGTCGCGCCGCCAGATGCTGCCGTTGATATACAGCGGCCCCGTCCACTTCATGTTGGTGCAGGTACGATAGTAATACCCCGGCCGGAAGGGCTTGCCCGCCCTGTTTCGCCGCAGCCAGCTAAAGGGCTCAGGCGGGGGCCCTTCAGGAACCTCGCCGCCGCCCGGCGTCAGCCTGCGCATGTCGAATAGAAGTAGTTTCTTCCAGTTCATAAGCCGATCGCATCGCCCAAACTAAAAATGGGCAGGTAGAGGGATATGACAATGCTGCCAATCAACAACCCCATGATCACCACGACGGCGGGAGCAATGAAAATACCCAGCATCCGGTCGCGCAGGGAGACCTCGCGCTGACAGGCGTCGGCAAAGCTGTCAAGGGCGGTTTCCGCTTCCCCCCGATCCTCGCCGGTGGAAAGCAGCCAGCGGAAATGCGCACCGAAGAGGCGGGTGCGGCCCAATGCATCTGACAGCCGTTCGCCGCCGGACACCCCCACCGCAGCCTCCATCGCCGCCCGCTCAATTTGAACGCTGCCCGAAACACTGCCCGCCAATTCCAGACTCGTCACAATGGGAACGCGCGACGTCAACAGGAGGCTGAGCGTGCGGGCAAACCGGCCCGCCGCAACAAGATAATAGGTGCGCCCAATGCCGGGGAGATGCAATAGAAGGGTGTCGGCCCAGGCCCGGCCCGCCTGTGTGCGGTCAACGACCCTCCGTACCCCAAACCATGCCGCCGCCGCGAAAGGCAGCACCAGCAACCAGCCCATACCCATGGAACTCACCATCTGGGAGACGGAGACCCAAAACTGGGTGGGGGCAGGCAACCGGGTACCGAAATCCGAGAAGATTTCGGTGTACACGGGCACCACCTTCACCATAAGAAAACCAAGCACACAGGCCGATGCCACAATGAGCAGCAAGGGGTAGACCATGACGGTCTGAAGATTGTTCTTTAGCTGAACCATGCGGGTCGTGTAGTCCAGCAGCAATTGGAGAACGCCCGGGAGGTTGCCCGAGGCCTCGCCCGCCCGGAGAATGGCAGGAAAGACCAGTGGAAACGCGTTCCGCTGCTTATCTACGGCCTCTTCCAAACTCGCGCCGTTCTCCAGATCCCGGTGCATGGTTTCCAGAACCGGCTTGAGTCTCGGATTTTGCAGGTCATCCGCCAGATGTTTCAGGGGCGGCCCCAAAGGCAGTCCGCCTTTGGCAATCGACGTCAGGTGCTGGCAGAAAATCTCCAGGTCATCCCACGTGAGGGAGTGAACCACCCCCAATAGGCCACGCCGGGGATGCGTTTCCTGCACTTCGTTGACTGTCAGGCCTCGTTCCTGCAACACCTGGGTCGCATGACGCGCCGATGAGGCCTCCATCGAGCCACTCATGTCATGGCCTTCGGAATCCACCGCACGATAAGAATATTGGGTCATATTTTTTTCCTCGGGGCGGGCCCTTCGCCCGCTGCCAATGGGTATATGACCAAAGCACCACAAAAAGATCAGTCCAAGACGTTAATTTTTTTGAGCAGCCCTCCTGTTTGCGTTTTTTCCTGCTTTCCGGTATCGTGGATTCTAAGGGGGGAAGTCGAATATATGGAGACTGTGATATGAGAAACTTGGGCTTTTGGGTGGGCTTTGCAATCACGCTGACCATTGTTTTGCTGGCTGCCTGCCCCAAGGCCACCCAGATCGGGCCGGTCGCCTTTTTTTCCGCGAGCCCCGTATCAGGACTCCCACCCCTTACCGTCCAATTCACCGACCTCTCCACCCCAGGGGACAAAAAAATCACCCAGTGGGACTGGAGGTTTGATGACCAGGGAACCTCCGTGGATCAAAATCCATCCCACACTTTCCGGTCTCCGGGCGACTACACGGTTGCCCTCACGGTGGCGACAAGCGCTGGGGTGAACACAAAAACCCGGGATGCCTACATCACCGTGATCGGAACGGCCAAGGGGGAAGGCGAGGGTGAAGGAGAAGGCGAGGGTGAAGGAGAAGGCGAGGGTGAAGGAGAAGGCGAGGGTGAAGGAGAAGGCGAAGGGGAGGGAGAAGGAGAGGGTGAGCCAGTAATCTAGCAACCCAAAAGAAACCGGCGCACCCCGCACCGTTCAAGGCGTGGAGTGCGCCGTTCGCATTTCGAAGATTCTTACAGGCCCGCTCGACCTGTCAATTGGTGGTAGGCCTCCAAGTACTTTTGACGGGTCTTGTCGACAATATCCTGCGGCAGGGGCGGTTGGGGCGAATTCTTGTCCCAGGCTATTTCCTCGAGGTAGTCCCGCACAAATTGCTTGTCATAGCTGGGCTGTCCGTGGCCGGGTTCATATTGATCCGCAGGCCAGAAGCGCGAAGAGTCGGGCGTAAGTACCTCGTCCGCCAGCACCAGCTTGCCATTCAACACGCCGAACTCAAATTTCGTGTCGCACAGAATAATACCCCGTTCTCCGGCAATCTCGCGGCCCCGGGCATAGACTTTTTTCGCCGCCTCGGAAGCCTTCGCGTTCCACTCCGCACCGATAATCTCATCGGCTTCTTCCGGGCTGATATTGATGTCGTGTCCGCTTTCCGCCTTCGTGGACGGGGTGTAAAGCGGCTCTTCAAGGCGACTGGATTCCACCAGGCCCGCCGGAAGCGGTATTTTGCAGACCGTGCCGGACTTCTGGTATTCCTTCCATCCCGACCCCGCGAGATAGCCGCGAATGATAAATTCCACAGCAAATATGTCGCACTTTTGCACCAGCATCGATCGGCCCTCAAACATTTCAGGCTGCTCCTGAAAAGCCTTCGGGAAATCCGCCAGGTCAGCGGAGATAAGGTGATTCTCGATGATGTCGCCCATTTGCTCGAACCAGAAGAGCGAGATTTGGGTGAGCATCTTCCCTTTGTCCGGGATGCCGACAGGATTCACCCAGTCAAAAGCGGAGATGCGGTCGGTGGCCACGAGAACCAGACGATCATCCAGTTCATAAATGTCACGCACTTTGCCGCGGCGCGCGGGCGGGGCTCCGGCCAGATGTGTTTCGCAAATTGCTTTCGTGCTCATCACTTGCTCCAAAGCCGTCCCGGGGACGGCGGTTGTGGGCTAGAAAAAAGTTCCCTGCAAATGGGGGCGGTTGATTTCCAGCAGTTCGTCCAGCAGAGCCTGACACCGCGCCACATCCGGCGGGGTCAGCGGATGAATCAGCAGCGCCTGCAGGGCGGCATCACGATTGCCCGTGACAGCCGCCTCAACCGTCAACGTTTCGTAGGACTTGATGAGCTGCATCAATCCGCGAATCGCGGGCGCGGGTGCTGCCTGCGGGATGGGCGATGGGCCGTTCTTCCCGACGATCGCCGGTATTTCCACCGAGGCGTCATCGTCAAAAGTGGGCACCGCGCCCTGATTCCGGCAGCACACAATCTGCCAGCGGTTGCGATCGTTTTCGATCGAGTCAATCAACTGGAAGGCGGCCGTGGAGTAGTGCGCCCCGCCGCGCTTGCTCAACTCCTCCGGCTTTTCCGTCAATTCCGGGTCCTTGTACTTCTCGAAAAGGGTCTTTTCCGTTTCGACCACTTCTTCGCCCCGGGTATGCTCCTTGGCCTTCAGGGTTTCAAGAACCGTGTCCGTGGAATAGAAATACTGAAGGTAATAGTTGCAGAACATCCCCAGATTCTTCATGGCCGCGATCATGTTGTTGCGGGTGTTCTCGGCCTCCCATTCCTCCCGGGCATGCTCATAAAACTGCTCAAGTGCCTGCGCGGTGACGTCCGCGCCCGCGATCTCGAACTTGCGCACCCAGGACAGGTGGTTCAAACCCACATAATCCAGCCGCACATCGTCCGCTTCTCCACCCACCCGTTTGATGAGTTCCATGATGATGCCGATGGGCACATTGCAAAGACCTACCGTGCGGATGCCGCTGTGACGCAGCACCGCCTCGGTGTTAATACCGGCGGGGTTCGTGAAATTGAGCAGAAAACCGTCGGGGGCGGTCTCTTCCATGGCATGGGCAACTTCAAGAATGCGCGGGATGGTGCGCAGCGCACAGGCAAAACCACCCACGCCGGTGGTTTCCTGCCCCACGATGTTATAGCGCAATCCCAGCTTTTCATCCTGAATGCGGGCGGGCATCTGCCCGACCCGGATTTGCGTCACCACGTATTTCGCCCCGGTGACCGCCTCGCGCAATTGCGTTGTGCTGTGCACGCTGAACGGCGAGCCATGCCGCACACCCATGCGGCGCACAAACTCGGTATTAATGGCCAGACGGGCGGGATCCGTATCACAGAGCCACAACTCGCTCACCGGAATACTGTCCAATCTCGAGAACAACCCGTCCAGAAGTTCCGGGGTATAGGAACTGCCGCCGCCAACGACTGTCAATTTCATAATATGAATAATCCTTTAATATTGGGTGATGCGCCCGTCAGGCAGCCCGAAAACGCGTTCCAAGTCCACAAAATGGGGCCCTGAGCACCGAAGTGGGTATGATACCGAGAGGAAAAGAAGATGTCAATGATGCAAGCGCGCGCGATGAAAGAGCGGATGGGGAATCGTGCGGGCTCCCATCGCCGAATTTACCCGCCCCCGCCCATTCTGCTATGATACGTAGGTTCCGGAACGGGTTCGGAACGGATCGGGACTCCCCCGCCAGGCCTTTTGCAGGCGGGCGTGTGTCCGCGCGCCCATGGCGCAGGGTATGAAGCAGTATGACAACGCTCTATGTGTCCCGGGACGGCCTGCAGAAGATGAAGGACGACTTGGTGGAGATGAATCAGCGGCGGCTCAAGGTGGCGTCCGCCATCGAGCACGCCCGTTCACTGGGCGACCTGAGCGAAAACGCCGAATATCATTCCGCCAAGGAAGAGCAGGCGATGCTCCATGCCAAGATCAAGGACATGGAGGACAAGATTTCCCGCTCGGTG
>CAIZGN010000470.1 GCA_903932505.1 Candidatus Hydrogenedentota bacterium | reverse complement strand
GGTGCCGAATCCACCCGCAATGAGTACTTGGGCGAGATCCTCAACGGAGAGTCCCGCTTGGCGCAGCAGGATCGAAATCCCCGCCCGTATCGCTCCGCAGGCGAGCTGCAATTCGCGGATGTCCTGTTGCGTAAGCGATACCGGCGACGCGCCCTCCGGTTGATGCAAAATAAAAAAGGAACCATCGCCATTGGCTTGCACGCGATTCCGGATCAGTTCCGGCAGATCGGCGGGCAGGTCCCCGGGAGCGACGAGTCGTCCATTAGGCAATAGCAAACCCTTTTGCAGCA
Source organism: Candidatus Hydrogenedentota bacterium (assembly GCA_903932505.1). Lineage (GTDB taxonomy): Bacteria > Hydrogenedentota > Hydrogenedentia > Hydrogenedentales > CAIZGN01 > CAIZGN01. Next base: position 8,082 of record CAIZGN010000470.1, on the reverse strand, counting down.
ATTGCGCGCAGACATCGATCAAGCCGCTGCCGCAGAGACCGCGAGGTGCGACATTGCCGATCACACTGCACTCGAGGTCGCCCTTGAGCAGGGCTTTCTCAATGGCTCCGTGCGTCGCACGCATACCGCAGGATATGCGTGCGCCTTCAAAAGCAGGACCGGCGGCGGTGGAGGCCGCCCATGCCTTTCCTTCGTGCGCCAGCACGATTTCGCCGTTGGTTCCGAGGTCAATCATAAGTGAGGGACCGCCTGCCTCAGGCAAGCGGGTGGACAGTATGCAAGCGACGGTATCACCACCCACAAAGCCGCCAATGACCGGAAAAACATAGGCGCGGCCCAGGGGATGAATATTGAGGCCAATTTCGCGGGCCTGAAAACTGAGCCCCCGCGCAAAGGCCGGGACGAAGGGCACCTGCCCGAGGGTTCGGGGGTCGAGTCCGCAAAGGAGGTGTTCCATGGTGGTGTTCCCGGCTAGAATCACCTCGTAAATATGCTCTCGCTTCGCGCCGGATTCCGCGCATAGCTGGCCGATAATCGAGTCGATTTCACCCGTTATCACACGCCGCAACTCCTCGAGGGCTTGGGGTCCCGAGCCAGCGTGGGCGATACGGGAGAGCACATCGTCGCCAAAACTTACCTGCGGATTCATGGCAGAAGCCACGGCGCACTCTTCGCCACTGACCAGATCAAGCAAAACACCCACGAGCGTTGTTGTACCGATATCGAAGGCGAGTGCATAGGCGGTTTTGGTGGTGTCCCCCGACTCCATGTCGATGAGTTGCTGCTCCACACATATGGCAGTGCCCTGGAAGTTCAGTTCGCGCAAGCGTCCGGGCAGGGAGCGCAGCAAGCCGATATCGACCGTGCAAGGGCCAATGGCCGTCTCAAGGCGGGGCAAGTCCGCTGTGCTGTCCTCCAACGTAGGGACATCCAACACAACGTAGGTCTTGCGAACGGGGGGATGGAGTTGATCGACCTGGCCCGCAGCGCTTGTTTCCAGAATGCGGTGCCGTCCAGAAAATAGAGAGCCCTCGGGAATCTCGATCTCAAGCGGTTCCCCAGCCGGAATAGTGGACTGGCATGCGAGACGCCAACCCAAGGCCAATTCTTCATCAGAAAACACCCGCTGTTCGGCCGAGGTCGCGGCCGCTGCGCGGGCTGCAAAACGAACCCGGCACTTTCCGCATTGCCCACCACCACCGCAGGGGGTGTCCAAGGTCAAGCCCACCTGCGCGGCGGCCTCGACCACAGTGGTGCCCACACGCACCGTCACGGTCTGCCTGTGCGGCAAAAAAATCACTTCGATGCAATCCGAGGCCATAGCCGTTCATCCTTTCTCCCTCGCAAGAGGCGCTATTATAGGCAAGCGACCCGTCCCATTGCATGCTGATGAAAGGCTCCGGTACAATTCCGCCGCTGTGCCCCAAGGGTAACCCGCTGGAGACCGCAACCTATGAACCGTCTGGAGTGCGAAATGACGAAAGTATTGTTTGTATGCCTGGGAAATATATGTCGTTCCCCCACCGCCGAAGGTGTGTTTCGTAAACTGCTTGAGGATCGGAAGATGACCTCGCAATTTGATGTGGATTCGGCGGGTACGAGTGACTGGCACGAGGGGCACTCCCCAGATCCGCGCTCTCAGGAAGAGGCGCGCCGTCGCGGCATTGATCTGGGCTTCATTCGTTCACGTCCTGTCCGGCCAGAAGACTTTACTCGCTTTGACTACATCGTAGCCATGGACAACGCCAACCTGGACGAGCTGGAAGAGCGTTGCCCGGATTCATTGACGCATCGCCTCCATCTCTTCACCTCTTTCGCGCCCGAGCTGGGCATCACTGGTGTGCCCGACCCGTACTACGGTGGCCCCAAGGGCTTTGAGCGGGTCTTCGACATTATTGAGGCGAGCGCACGCGGATTGCTGGCCCACATTGAGCGTGCCAAAGCGGTTTCAAGCGGGGCTGACACCCCAGGCGGGCAATGAAATGAGCAAGGCGATGGATATCCCTGCACTCATTCACGAAGCCCTCGGAGTTTTGCCCGTCTCCATTCGCCCTCTGAGTGGCGGCTGCATTGGCGAGGTCTATGCGGCCGATTTGGATGACGGGCACCGGGTGGCGCTCAAAGTAGACGCTAGTAATGCCCCGCGACTCGATATCGAGGGATACATGCTCGGTTATCTGGCCAATACGAGCAACCTGCCCGTGCCGAGGGTGATACACAGCAGTCCGAGCCTGCTTATCATGGACTTCATCGAAGGGGACAGCCATTTTTCCCCCGAGGCGCAACAGCATGCCGCCGAGTTGCTGGCCGCACTACACGGTGTTCACGGTCCGGCCTTCGGCCTGGAGCGCGACACCCTGATCGGGCCACTGCACCAGCCCAATCCGTGGACGGACTCGTGGGTATCATTCTTTCGTGAACACCGCCTGCTTTACATGGGGGAAGAGGCCTGCCGATCGCGAGCACTTTCAAGTAAAGCCTTCGAGCGTTTGACAGCCTTTGCGGGTAGACTGGGTGATTTTATTCAGGAGCCGAGTGCGCCCACGTTGTTGCACGGGGATGTCTGGACCACCAACGTACTGGCCAGAGAGGGGCGCGTGACCGCCTTCATCGACCCCAGCGTGTACTACGGCCACCCGGAGGTGGAACTCGCGTTTACCACCCTCTTCGGGACGTTCGGTGCGCCGTTTTTCAAACGGTATCAGGAGATCCACCCCATCGCGCCGGGCTTTTTCGAACAGCGTCGCGACCTTTACAACCTCTATCCCCTGCTGGTTCACACGCGGCTGTTTGGTGGCGGTTACGCGCAAAATGTCGAGCGCATCCTCTCTGGGCTTGGCTTCTAACCCGAACTATCGAGCATTGCGCGAACGCGGAACAACAAATCGCCTTGGGTGAAGGGTTTGCTCATCAACCCGACCCCGGGTAATGCGGTCAGCTTTGGATCAATATGGATTTGACCGTAGCCAGTGCAAAACAGGACGGGCAGATCATCGCGCTCCAACTGCATGCGGTTAAAGACGGCCGGCCCCCCTCGATTGGGCATGACGACATCAAGCACGGCGAGATCAATCTCCACTGCGTAGCGACGAAACAAATCCATGGCCTCCTCACCGTCACAGGCGGTAATGACGCGGTAGCCCGCCCCCTCCAGCACACAAGAGGTGAAATCCCGCATCATGGGGTCGTCCTCGGCGAGCAGGATGGTTTCCGAACCCGATGGAAATTCGTTTTTGGTGAGAATCTCCACATGGGCGGCCTGTTCTTGCATCACCGGGAGATAGAGGCAGAACGAGGAACCCGCACCAGGCGTACTGTGAATGTCGATCAGTCCGTCGTGTTGCTTGATGATGCCGTAGACCATGGAAAGTCCAAGTCCACTCCCCTTCCCCACGCCCTTGGTGCTGAAGAAGGGTTCAAACACATGCTCGATCACTTCGGGCGTCATTCCTGTTCCGGTATCGACAACGCGCAAGATCACGAAGGAGCCTTCCTTTGCCCAAGAATGCTCCCGGCAATAATCAGCATCGAGATCGACCTGGGCGGTTTCGATCGCAAGGATTCCTCCATTCGGCATGGCATCTCGCGCATTGATACAGAGGTTGAGAACCACCTGCTCCAACTGACCTGGGTCTGCGAAAATGGAGGCGAGATCTGGGGCGGACTTGAATTGCAAATCAATCGACTTGCCGATTACGCGTCCCACCATTTTCAGGAAGCCGGAGACCAATTCGTTCAGATCCACCCTCTTTGGGCGGAGAAGTTCTCTGCGGCCAAAGGCCAGCAGTTGCCGGACGAGGGTTGCGGCCCGTTCGGCGGCTTTCTCGACCTCCACAAGGTATTCCTGCACAGGGTGCTCGGCGGGCAATTCAGACTGACTGAGCGATGTATAGCCCGACATGGCCTGCAGCAGATTATTGAAGTCGTGCGCAACTCCACCCGCGAGTTGGCCCACCGCCTCCATCTTCTGCGCCTGTCGCAATTGCTGCTCAAGATGCATGCGCTCCTGTTCAGCCTGTTTCTGTGCCGAGATGTCCCGCGATATTGAAATAATGCACAGCTCGCCATGCAGTTCGATGGATCGGGCCGACAAAAGGTAATCTTGCAGCATCCCATCCTTGTGCCGAAAACCGATGGGAAAATCATTCACCTCTCCCGTTTCACGGAGCCTGGCGAGGAATACATCGCGCAGACCGGAATCGGGCCAGTATAGCTCGGTGGAGGAATGGCCGATGACTTCTGCTTCCGTATACCCCGTCTGTTGGTAGAACCGGTTGTTGGCCTCGAGAAAAACCCCGTCCGCAAAGCGCGTAATGACAATGCTGTCCGGGCCCGCCCAAAACGCTTTTGAAAACCGTTCCTCACTTTCGCGCAGTTCATCCTCCGCCCTCCGCCGCTGGAGCAACATCCGGTTGGCGGCTTCCCCGATGGAAATGAATTCCTCTACATGGAATCGGTCGATATCGAGGGATACGAGGTGGTTGTCAGCAGCACCGGCAAAGAAGGTGGCAAACAATTGGGCCTCGCGACCCAGATGTTTGGCGAGCAGCATAGAGCCCGCCATGGCGAGCAGTACAACGAGGCCGCAGATACCCAGTGTCATGCCCAAATTCCGCGCCATGTCCCCGCGCATTCGCGCGTGCGCGGACTCCACTCCCCGTTCAATATCCGCGACATACATTCCGGTACCGATATACCACTGCCAATCGTTCACGGGAAGCACAAAACTAATCTTTGGAACCTCTATCTTTTTCTCGGGCGGTTCAAGGGTGTATCGCACGAAACCTCCCCCGCCTTTCGCTGCATTGATGAGCTCTTTGATAACCTCGACACCGCTCGAATCGGTAAACGTCAACAGGTTGCGGCCTTTTCCAGGGCCAGCGAGCACAAGTCCGTCCCACTGCCCCGCAAACACATATCCGGAATCCCCGATTTCGATGGATTCAATGGCCTTGATCACCTTTTGCTGTGCATTGCGTTCCGCAGCCTGCACCGATGCGGCAACACCAATGATCCAGTTCAAGGGGGCGAAATGACGCGCGTAGACGAGTGAGCGGATGGATGGACTGTCCGGGGATGGAGCGAAATCCATTTCCGCGGGGGCATCCTCTGTAAAATTTCCCTGCAAGAGGGCCAAAGGTGCCGGGCTGCTCAAGACCAGGGAATCCGATGGCGCGCGGCTGTTCATTTGCCCGGCCGCGTCGATCCAGAAGAAACGGACATCCTCGGCACGAGGAGCGCCGGCGAGAAGCGTTGTGCCTACTAGATCCCTCAGTTCCGGTTCAGGAAGGCGTCCAACGCTTTGCGCGTAGAGTCCGTCGGCAATCTCGTAGGAGCGAAAGGCATCCCCCTCAAGGTTATTGCGAAACTCCTGCATGGACTCCGCGCGTATTACACCGGTGACATGCATAACATTGCCGCAAATTTCGCGCACCCGGGCCTGCCCCGAGTCCGTGAGTGCTTCCCTGATGGAGGCGGCCTGTCCCCGATAAAATACGATATCGGCGGCGAGAAAGGCCGTGCTCATCAGGAGCACGGCACCCAACGCAACCACAGACACGCAAACAAGGAAGAGCTTGGACAGCCTGAACCTCATCCGGAGACCTCATGCCCGGCATACACGAGGGAAACAGTCATCGGCCAAGCAGCCGGTTATGTTCCGCGACCAGCGCATCCACCACGCCTGGGTCGGCGAGTGTTGTGGTGTCGCCGATCTGGTCTGTGGCATCCTCCGCTATTTTTCGTAAAATCCTTCGCATGATTTTTCCGGAACGGGTCTTTGGCAGCGCCGGGGCAAATTGCACATAGTCAGGCACGGCAATGGCACCGATTTCCTTGCGGACATGCTTGGTGAGCTCCTTTGCCAAATCTTCGTCCGGTATCGCCCCGTGGACAAGGGTGACATAGGCGTAGAGAGCCTGGCCCTTGATATCGTGCGGCATGGGCGCAACAGCCGCCTCAGCAACCTTGGGATGGCTCACGAGCGCACTCTCGACCTCGGCGGTGCCAATACGGTGGCCCGAGACATTCACCACGTCATCAATACGTCCCATCAACCACAGGTCTCCGTCCGGATCCTTCCGGCAGCCGTCGCCCGTGAAATAGTGGTCGCGAAACAGGGAAAAATAGGTATCGATGAAACGATCGTGGTCGTTCCACATGGTTCGCATTATGCCTGGCCAGGGACGTCGGATACACAACTTTCCACCCTCGTTGGGATCGCACTCGCTGTAGTCGTCCCGCAGTACCACAGGTTCAACGCCAAAGAAAGGACGATTTGCGCTGCCGGGCTTAATCGTCATGGCCCCAGGCAGGGGCGTCACCATGAAGCCGCCGGTCTCGGTTTGCCACCAAGTGTCCACGATGGGGCAACGCTCCTTGCCAATGTGCTTGTAATACCACATCCAGGCTTCCGGGTTTATCGGTTCACCCACAGAACCCAGAATACGCAGCGAGCTGAGGTCGTGCTTCTGGGTCCATTCCTCGCCCTTTTGGATGAGGGCGCGTATCGCGGTTGGTGCCGTGTAAAACTGGGTGCACTTGAACTTTTCCACCACATGCCAGAAGCGTCCTGCGTCCGGGTAGGTGGGTATGCCCTCGAACATTACGGAGGTCGCACCATTTGCCAGAGGACCATACACGATATAGCTGTGGCCGGTCACCCAGCCAATGTCTGCCGTGCACCAATAGACGTCATCCTCGCGCAGGTCGAAAACGTAGCGGTGTGTCATGGCCACATGCAGAAGGTATCCGCCCGTGGTATGCACCACGCCCTTCGGTTTTCCCGTCGAGCCGGATGTATACAAAATGAAGAGGGGGTCTTCGGCGTTCATCCGCGCTGGCTCGCAGTCTTCGCTGGCCTTCTCCATCAGGGTCTCATACGAAAAGTCGCGACCAGCGGCCATGGTGCAAGGCTCGTCATTCCTTCGAACCACGAGGCATTTCTCAATCGATGCGGAATCCTTGTGGGCCATGGCATCATCGGCGATGACCTTCAACGGGATGCTCTTGCCCCCGCGCAGCGACACATTCGAGGTCACGATGAGCTTGCAGGTGGCGTCCAGGGAGCGGGTGGCAATGGCCTCGGCGCTGAAACCGCCGAAAACGATGGAATGGATGGCTCCGATGCGCGCGCAGGCCAGCATGACGATGGGGAGTTCAAGAATCATGGGAAGATAGATGCAGACCCGGTCTCCCTTTTCCACCCCCAGACTCTTCAGCACGTTTGCCGCCTTGCAAACCTGACGGTGCAGTTCCTTGTAGGTGATCTGCAGCACATCCTCCTCGGGCTCCCCTTGCCAGATGAGGGCGACCTTGTTCTCCCGGGGGGTTCCCAGATGGCGGTCGAGGCAGTTTACGGTCACATTCAATTCACCATCCGCAAACCAAGTGTGATGAATCAAGCGGCGGCGGGTGTCCCAAATGTAGTCCAGCGACTTGGTGGGGAACTTAAACCAGTCGAGCGTCTTGGCCTGCTCAAGCCAAAAGGCATCGGGGTTGTGAATGGACTCCTGCCACATTTTTTCATACTGTTCCACGGAACTGATGATCGAGTCCTTGCCCCAAGACGGCGGGGGAAAAGTGCGGTCTTCAGTCATCAACGAGGAAATGCTCTTTTTGTCTTCACTCATGTCTCAGCCTCCCGTGCTGTACCTAGCCATCGTTTGTTGAACAGGACACAGGGTCCCTTGAGACCCACACTCAGCCTTTACGTGGTTTCAATATACGCGAAGAGAAAAAAGTGATGCAAGCGGGGGGCGGGGGGGGGAAGGCAGACAGGAATGTCTGCCCCACGGTTTTGGCATGGCTGGGGGGATCAAAACAGGGAGCGATGCACCGCCACGGCGACGCCCTGCAGTTGAACTTCGCCCGCCGGGTAGCGCAGTGGGGCCATGGCCCGGTTGGCGGGGCGTAACTCAACTATTGAACCGTGGGGATGGTAGTGTTTCACGGTAGCTTCCCCATTGACCAACGCAACCACCACGTCTCCCTGCCTAGGAGTTCGTTGCTGATCCACGACGAGTACATCCCCCTCAAATATTCCGTCTTCGATCATGCTGTCCCCCTGCACTTGCAGGCAAT
>CAIZGN010000469.1 GCA_903932505.1 Candidatus Hydrogenedentota bacterium | reverse complement strand
GGGCGATGATATCAACGATCTGGGTGCCCTTAATCTGGCCGGGTTGGCAGCGGCACCTGCGGATGCACACCGATCCGTGCTGGCTGTTGCGAAGTTCGTTGCCAGCAAAGGGGGTGGACAGGGAGCGGTACGGGAGTTGCTAGACACTCTGGAACAATGAAACTATCCGATTACGTCTTTGAATTCCTTGTCAGTCAGGGCGTGAAGCATGTTTTCACCGTCCCGGGTGGCGGTGCGATGCACTTGAATGATTCGCTGGGTCATAACCCAAGCATCGAGTTCGTGAGCAATCTGCACGAGCAGGCGAGTGCGATGGCCGCTGAGACTTATTCGAAGGCGACCGACTCGTTAGGAGTCGTCCTCGTGACGACGGGGCCAGGAGGAACAAATGCAGTGACCGGGGTTGCCGGAGCATGGCTGGACTCCACGCCAGTCCTGTTCATCTCTGGCCAGGTGAAGCGCCCCGACTTGAAAGGGAACACCGGAGTCCGGCAGATGGGGGTTCAGGAGGTGGATATTGTCTCCATAGTTGCGCCAATAACAAAGCATGCGGTCACTGTGATGGACCCTGACTCCATCCGATATGAGTTGGAACGTGCCTTGCACATTTGCAGAGCTGGACGGCCTGGTCCGGTGTGGATCGACATTCCGCTTGATGTGCAAGCGGCGACTGTTGATCCAAGTCTTCTTCGTGGTTTCATTCCGGAGTTGAAAGACACAACCGCTGAACAGGCTCGGTTGCATGAGCAGGTCGGGCAGATCATTGAATACTTCAACGCTTCAGAGAGGCCCATTTTGCTCGCCGGAAACGGGATACGGCTTTCCCGGGCGCAGACAGAGTTCCGGGAATTAATCAAGGCCCTTTCGGCCCCTGTGGTCGCAACATGGCTCGCCGTTGATCTGTTCGCTTTTGAAGAGGAATTCTACATCGGACGCCCTGGCACCGTCGCGCCGCGAGGGGTAAATTTCGCGCTGCAAAACGCCGACTTTCTCCTTAGTGTTGGTTCCCGGCTCGATAACACGATCACCGGTTATGCTCCCGATCGCCTCGCGCGCGCCGCGAAGAGGGTTATGGTCGATGTTGATCCGGCGGAACTCGCCAAACTCGAGGGGCACTTTCATGTTTCCGTTTGTGCTGACGCCAAGGTGTTCTTGCGAGAGTTTCTCCTTCAAATTGCAAAAGTGAAACACCGTGATCGGCAAGCATGGACGGCCCGCTGCAGGCAGTGGAAGGAGAGTTATCCTGTGGTCACGTCGGAGCACCGCAAGCCCGACCAGCGTGTGAGCACATACTACCTTGCTGAGATACTTTCGGAGGAACTCAAAGAGGGTGAGTTGATTGTGTCCGGCAGTTCAGGGGCCGGAATTGAAATCTTTCAGCACGCCATGAAGTTGAAGGCGGGTCAACGCCTCTTCCATACCACAGCGCTCGGTTCCATGGGGAACGGCCTTCCATCCACGATCGGTGCCTGCTTGGGAATGGGGAGGCGTGAAACCATCTGTATTGATGGTGATGGAGGTATCCAGTTTAACGCACAGGAGTTTGAAACCATTCGACGTCTAAACCTGCCGATCAAATTCTTCGTCCTGAACAACGATGGCTACTCATCCATTCGAACATCCCAGCTAAGATGGTTTGATCGGCTTACCGGCGCCGACGCAACGAGTGGTTTGACCTTACCCGACATCACCAAGGTGGCCTCAGCCTATGGACTCCCAACGGCGCGAATCGCTGATCAACGGAATCTTAGGAGCGAAGTAAGGGCTATCCTCCAAACGCCGGGGCCAATTGTGTGCGATGTCGTATCGTTACCTGAGGAGGCGCGAGTCCCAAGTCTTGCCTCGGCCCAGCGTGCTGACGGCTCGATCTATTCGAAACCTCTGGAAGATTTATGGCCTTTTTTAGAACGTTCGGAATTTCGTGCAAACATGATTATTCCAACACTTGAGGATTAAAGGCTGTGGAACCGCATATAGGCATCATGCAGGGGCGTCTCGTTCCGCCGGTAGAGGGGCGGTTTCAGTGTTTCCCCAGAGACAATTGGGCGGAGGAATTTCCCAGGGCCGCTGCTGCGGGACTTTCCTCAATAGAATGGATTTATGATGCCTTTGGTCAGGATGTGAATCCGCTTACCAGCGCTGAGGGGGTGGCGGAGGTGAAGCGTCTATCCGCGACCCATGGGGTGGTTGTTCGGTCCTTGTGTGCTGATTACTTCATGGACAAGCCATTTCTGCGTGCGGGGGCAGATGATCTGGTGAACCGGATTGACGACCTTCGAACGATTTTGAAGTGGTCAATGGAGTTGGGAATTCAGCGTATCGTTTTACCCTTTGTGGACGTCTCCAAAATTGAGACCCCAGCAGAAGAGAACGTGGTTATCGAAGTAGTCCGGGGCGCGCTGCCGCTGGCTGAGGAGACCGGAATCGAACTGCATCTGGAAACATCCTTGCCCCCGCTGAGGTTTGCCGCACTTCTTGAGCGAATTCCCCATCCGCTCATCAAAGTCAATTACGATTCTGGCAACAGCTCATCACTTGGATATCGTCCTCAGGATGAGTTCGAGGCCTATGGTCAACGCATCGGAAGTGTTCATGTTAAAGACCGACGCAACGGGGGTGGCACTGTGCCACTTGGAACAGGGGACGCTGATTTTTTAGAGCTCTTTACCAACCTCAAACGGATCGGTTACCGGGGAGACTACATCCTTCAGGTTGCCCGGGGGGAATCAGGGGGGGAGGTCTGTTGGGCGCGTCAGAACCGCGCATGGGTCCTGGCACAGCTTTCTGATCCTCAAAATTAGCATGAAGATTCTCATGATAGGTTTGGGCGGCGTTGGGCAGCGGCACCTCCGCAACCTTCGCACAATTCTCGGAGATACGGCCATGATAGCTGCGTATCGTGTGCGGCGAAACGCTTTGGTGCTAACCGACCAATTGAAGGAGGAGCATGGCAGCAGCCTGGAGGACAAATACAACATCTCCGTGTTTGATAACCTCGATGATGCACTCGCATGGGGTCCCCAGATTGCAATCGTATGTAATCCCAGCAGTTTGCACATTCCAACAGCGTTGGCTGTGGCACGGGCAGGTTGTCATCTACTCATCGAGAAGCCCCTATCGATCAGTTTGGACGGTGTCGACCTGCTGAACAATATTGTTGAAGAGAAGAAACTCGTCGCGCTCGTTGCCTACCAATTGAGATTTCATCCCTGCCTAAGGCGTGCCCACACCCTGCTGCAAGAGAACTGTATCGGCAAGGTGATCGCCGTTAGGTCAGAGGTCGGTGAATACCTGCCTGACTGGCACACTTACGAGGACTATCGCACCATGTATGCCTCCCGCAAGGAACTGGGAGGGGGTGTAGTTCTCTCGCAAATCCACGAGATGGACTACCTCTATTGGTTCTTCGGGTTGCCGCAAAGAGTCTTCGCCCTGGGGGGGCACCTCAGTTCCCTGGAGATCGACGTCGAAGATACCGCCAGCATCCTGATGGATTGCGGCGGGGTGCCGGTGCATGTCCATCAAGATTACGTTCAAAGACCCGGACGCCGCAATTTGCAGATCATCGGTGATGCGGGTAAGATTCTTGTGGACCTTCGGACCAGCAGTATCGAGGTGTTCAATCAGGCCGGGCAACTTTGTGAGGAGCAGGCATGGAGCGGATTTCAGCGCAACCAGCTTTTTATCGATGAACTCAACCACTTCCTCGCGTGTGTCGCGGGACAGGAGAAGCCGATGGTATCACTCCGCGACGGAGCACAAAGTCTTAGGATGGCCCTTGCGGCAAAGAAGTCGATGACCACAGGAGATGTTGTCCGGCTAGGAGAAGACAAGTGAAGACAACCGGGGGCATCGTTCAATTACAAAAGCAAAACGCTGACAGGAAAGAAAATCCAATTAACCATCATGCAGAACTTCCCTAATCTGTTCGATCTGACGGGGCGCGTCGCCGTCATCACTGGAGGAACGGGTTTGCTTGGCCTGCAGCACGCTTCGGCGATCGCAGGCGCAGGTGGGATTCCTGTGCTGGCGGACATCCGCCAACTACCCGCGGACGTCATGCGCGAGAGGTTTGGGCCGGACGCAATTTCGCTTGTTGGGGATATCACCAAGTCAGACGAGGTGTCGGCACTCTTGGACGTTGTTCTCAAAAAATTCGGGCGTGTGGATATTCTCATCAATAACGCCGCCAATAATCCCAAGGTCGAAGGCCCTTCAGCGCTGGAAAAGTCACGGTTTGAGACCTTCTCGCTCGATCAATGGCATGCGGACCTGGCTGTGAGTCTGACCGGATCGTTCTTGTGCAGTCAGGTATTCGGAGCGGAGATGGCGCGCAGGAAAGGTGGTGTCATTGTTAATCTCGCGTCCGATCTTGCTGTCATCGCTCCGGATCAGCGAATTTACCGTAAGGGTGGGGTTGCTCCGGACCAGCAACCGGTAAAGCCAGTCACCTACTCTGTGGTGAAGACTGCGATTCTTGGCCTAACTCGTTATCTTGCCACCTACTGGGCTGAAGCCGGGGTGCGGGTTAATGCAATTTCCCCCGGTGGGGTATTTAACGGCCAACCCGATGAATTTGTCGCGCGCCTGTCGCAGCTCATCCCGATGGGACGCATGGCACATTTGAACGAGTATCAGGGAGCAATCCTCTTTTTGTGCTCTGACGCATCCTCCTACATGACGGGATCAAACCTCATCATCGACGGAGGCCGTAGCTGCTGGTAGTCATCCGGAAAAAATATGAGTAAGCTATTCTATCAAGCAAAACTACAACAACTTCTTCAGGAGGATGTTGCCTCGGCAAAAGTCCGCGAACAATCCACGTTTGACGAGGCCACGGCACCGTTCGGCAAGTCACTCGTTCTGTTCGGTGCCGGCAATCTTGGCAAAAAGACCCTGGCCGGTTTGCGTTCTGCGGGTATCGAGCCTCTGGCGTTCTCAGACAACAACCGCGAATTGTGGGGAAAAAAGATTGAGGGGATTGAGGTCTTCTCTCCCTCGGCTGCTGCCACGAAGTTCGGCAAGTCCGCTGCGTTCATTATGACCATCTGGCGGGGGGAGGGCACGGATACGATGGCAGAGCGATGCCAGCCACTAACGGAGTTGGGTTGTGAGAGAGTTGTGAACTTCGGTGTCGTCTTCTGGAAGTATCCACAGGCGTTTCTGCCGCATTATTCATTCGACCTCCCACACAAGGTTCTCGAGCAGGCTGATGAAGTCCGGCGTGCTTTCGATTTGTTCGAGGATGATGCGTCAAGGGCTGAATATGTTGCCCAGATCAGGTGGCGGCTGCTGCTGGACTTTGACGGGCTTCCCCGTCCTGTGAAGCACCGGATATATTTCCCGGAAGACATCATCGCCACGAGGCCCGACGATGTGTTCGTTGATTGCGGCGCATACAATGGGGATACCCTCGAAGATTTTGTGGGCGTGCGGGGTGAGGCTTTCCAAAAATACCTGGCTTTCGAGGCGGACCCGGCAAATTACCTTGACCTGCAGCGCAATGTGGGCAGCCTGCCTGAACCGATGCAGAAAAGAATAAGGACGTTCCAGCTGGCTGTGGGTGCTCGCCGTGAGAAGGTGTTCTTCAACGCAAGCGGGACGGAGGCTTCTGCGGTTGGTTGTGGCGCTTTGGAGATCGATTGCGCCCCTCTTGATGAGGTAATTGGTGGCGAGGAGCCGACGTGGATCAAGATGGACATTGAAGGGTCGGAG
>CAIZGN010000468.1 GCA_903932505.1 Candidatus Hydrogenedentota bacterium | reverse complement strand
GAAAACTTGCCAATTTTGAGCATGCGGCAGGCCTGAACACCAGGCGGCGCCTGGCCCCTGGCAATATCAATGTTGGTAAATGTGGCCGCCGCATCGCGCCGCCGCGCCTGGTCGGAAAATGTGAATGACAGTCGCCAATCGGGCAACGGCCTTGGGCACGGCCAGGCAGCGAACGCTCGCAACAGGTCCCGCTGGAATTGGATGTTTTCTAATTCCGCTTCCGCGGGGAAGCGTCCTGTTTCATAGCGCGAGTACACGAGCTGATCGTCGATTGCCTTACGCAAGGATTCACCTCCCCCCCGGGTAAGCTTCACTCCAATCCCCTCCCATTTCGACAGGACGACGCATACTCTTCACCCACGGCGATCAGCGGTCGCGGATTTGCCCCAGCCGGGGGCCAAAGTACTTGCAACCGGCCTTGGATTCCCGCTAATCTCCGGTGCCGGCAAGAAAAGAATCCGTTCCGCGTTCAGGGGGATGAATTGATGACTGACATCGCGAAAATATTCCAGTCTCCCGGACTGGAATCCCGGAATGAAAATCCGATGAGTGAGCCCTGCATCATGGTCATTTTCGGTGCGTCCGGCGATCTCGCCAAGCGGCTGCTTGTCCCCGCCTTGTACAACTTGGCGTGCGATGGCCTGCTGCCGGATAATTTTGTGGTCCTCGGCACGGCCACAAGGCCGCTGACCACTGAGGTATTCCGCGAAAACATGAGTGGTGAAGAGCAGGGCATACGCAAATTCCACACGCGCAAGATATTCGACGAGGCAATCTGGGAAAAGCTGGTCAGCCGCTTTCACTATATCGCCGGCAGTTTCGATGACGCCGAGGCCTTCAGCAAGCTGCGGCAAAAGGTCGCCGAACTCGATGCGCAATACCGGACCGGCGGGAATGTCCTGTTCTACTTTGCCACCTCGCCCAGCTTCTTTGGCACGCTTTGCGACAATTTGCATCACGCGGGCTTCAAGGAAGGGGCGGGCTGGAAGCGCATCATCGTCGAAAAGCCGTTCGGCACCGACACCGAATCGGCCCGGCGCCTGAACCAAGTGGTTCTCACCCACTGGGACGAGAGCCAGATCTACCGCGTAGATCATTACCTCGGCAAGGAAACGGTGCAGAACCTGCTTGCGTTCCGCTTCTCCAATGGCATCTTCGAGCCGCTGTGGAACAAGAATTTCATCGATAATATCCAGTTCAACGTGTGCGAAGAAGTCGATGTCGGCAAGCGTGGCGGCTATTACGATGGTGCCGGGGTGCTGCGAGACATGATGCAGAACCACATGTTTCAGATGCTTGCCTACCTGTGCATGGAGCCGCCGGCTTTGTACGAAGCGGACGCCATCCGCAATGAGAAGTCGAAGCTGCTCAAATCCGTGCGCCTGTACACGCCGGAGGAAGTCCCGCAAAACTTCGTGCGCGGGCAGTATGGCCCGTCGTTGAACATGAACGGAACGGTGGAACCCGGCTATCGGGAGACGGCGGGCGTCAATCCCCAATCGAACACCGAAACTTTCGTTGCCGGCAAGCTGCACATCGACAACTGGCGGTGGGAAGGCGTCCCCATCTATCTGCGCTCGGGCAAGTCGCTGTGGAAGCGCGGCACTGAAATCGTTGTCGAGTTCAAGAAAGCCCCGGCCGCCCTGTTCCGCGGCACACAGGTGGATAAGCTCGCCTCGAACCGGCTGGTGTTCCATATCCAGCCGTCGCAGGGCATCGAGCTGCAGTTTCACGCCAAGGTGCCCGGCCCGGTGCTCGATTTGCAGAATGTCGATATGCGCTTCAGCTATGGCAATGCCTTCAATGCATCCCGCTATACCGGCTACGAGGTCATGATCTATTCCTGCACCAAAGGCGACGGAACGCTGTTTTCGCGCAGTGACCTGGTGGAAGCGGCATGGAAGATCGCGCAACCCGTGCTAGATTACTGGAAGACCGCCCCGGCGCCGGAGTTTCCCAACTACGTGCGCGGCACCTGGGGTCCGAAAGCGGCGAGCGAGTTCATCAAGCGTGACGGCCGCCGCTGGCATGAAGTTGTGACGCCGGACGTGCTGGAGCGGCTGCCGTTGTTCAGCGGCGCCAACGCGCTGTTGCTCAACGCGATTATCATGGCGCTGCGCCCCGAAACCGCCGTGGCGGGGGAGGTCATCATCAACAAGGGCGATCCTGGGAAGGAAATGTATCTCATCTGCCGCGGCAGGGTCGAGGTGATCGACGGCAATGGACAGGCGATGGAGCAGCTCAAAGATGGCGATTTTTTCGGCGAGATCAGCTTGCTGATTTCCACTGCGCGCACCGCTACGGTGAGGGCAATGATGCAAAGCGACCTTTTTGTGCTGGAGAAATCCGACTTCAGCCGTATCCTGCGCGATTATCCGCATTTTGCCGAAGCCGTGATGAAGACGGCTCTCGACAGGTACAACATCGCCGTTTCCAAGGAGCAGCTTTTGGCGTAGCCGGAAGGAATCGCTCGGCTCCTTCGCCGATACGCCGGTACCGGATTGGGAAGACCTGCCCGACCGGGCTGGCATCTCGCCGGGGAACCGGCGCTGATTCAACCGAGACAGCGGGTCACCATGAATTCGCCGTAATTTCCAATCTGCCTTGGAGGTTAACGATCAGATGAGCAAGAACCAATTCAAGCTTACCGCGGAGGGGCAGAGGCTGGCTGAAGCGGATGGGCCGCAATCGGTTGCCTGGAGGCGATGGGGGCCCTATCTCAGCGAACGTTCCTGGGGGACGGTCAGGGAGGACTACAGTCCTGACGGGGAGGCATGGAATTTCCTTACCCATGACATGGCTAGAAGCAAGGCCTACCGCTGGGGCGAGGACGGACTGGGAGGATTTTGCGATCGTTACCAGTTGCTCTGCTTCGGTTTGGCACTGTGGAACCAAAAGGACCCCATACTCAAGGAGCGGGCATTCGGGGTCACGCACTCGCAGGGAAACCACGGCGAAGACGTCAAGGACTACTACTACTATCTGGACAGCACCCCGACGCACAGTTACATGCGCTACCTGTACAAGTATCCCCAGGCCGAATATCCGTACAAAAGACTGGTCGAAGAGAATCAGGCGAGGCAGGGTCGTGGAGCAGAACTGGAGTTGATCGATACCGGGATTTTCGACGAGGACCGCTACTTCGATGTTTTTGTGAGCTACGCCAAGGCGTCGCCGGAGGACATCTGCATCCGCATCGATGTCCACAACCGCGGGCCCGAAGACGCGCCGGTCCATGTCATTCCCAACCTGTGGTTTCGCAACACCTGGTCATGGGCGGAGGAACGCGAGCGGGAGCCGGCCATAAGCCTGGTCAGGAATACAAAGGAGTCCCTGTGCTTTCTTGCCGACGATAGCCAGGCGTCCGGGCTCACAAACCTGTCCTTCGATTACAAGCTGGGCCATCGCTATATCTACTGCGAAGCGGGAGGCACCCCGCTGTTCACCGACAACGAAACCAACAAGGCCAGTGTCTATGGCACGGATGCGGCGGACGGCCGGACCTATTTCAAGGACGCTTTCCACCGGCACATCGTCGATGGCGAGCCCTGCGTCAACCCGGAAATGCGGGGAACCAAAGCCTGCGTCGATTATGCGCGCATGGTTCCCGCCGGCGGGCAGATAAGGATAGCGCTGCGCATCAGCCCGGAAGAACTCAAGCAGCCTTTCGCCGATACCGACGCCATTTTCGAGCAGCGCAGGAGCGAAGCGGACGCGTTCTACGATTCGATCCACCCGGCCGGCGCGAGCGCGGATGAACGCCTGATACAGCGCCAGGCTTTTGCCGGGCTCATGTGGGGAAAGCAGAATTACATCTTCGATGTCGACAAATGGCTCAAGGGCGACAATCCGCAATCGCCGCCACCAAAATCACGCTACCACATACGCAATCAGCACTGGCGCCATCTCAA
Organism: Candidatus Hydrogenedentota bacterium; assembly: GCA_903932505.1. Classification (GTDB taxonomy): domain Bacteria; phylum Hydrogenedentota; class Hydrogenedentia; order Hydrogenedentales; family CAIZGN01; genus CAIZGN01. The sequence goes on along the minus strand of CAIZGN010000468.1, from coordinate 588 downwards.
CTCGCTGCGCGTCATTTCGATGCCGGACAAGTGGGAATATCCCTGGTTCGCGGCCTGGGACCTTGCCTTCCACACCGTTCCCATCGCGCTCATCGATCCCGTTTTCGCCAAGAATCAGCTGTGGTTCATGCTGTTCGAGCAGTTCCAGCACCCGAATGGCCAGATACCGGCGTACGAATGGGAGTTCAGCGACCTGAATCCGCCGGTTCATGCCTGGGCGGTCTGGCGTGTCTACAACATGGACCGGATCCGCTCCGGCAAGGGCGACCACGCTTTCCTGGAAAAATGCTTCCACAAGCTGCTGATCAACTTCGCTTGGTGGGTCAACAAGGTGGACCCGGCCGGCAACAACATCTTCGAGGGTGGTTTTCTCGGTCTCGACAACATTACCGTGTTCGATCGCTCGCGCAAGCTGCCGGATGGTGCGGTCCTGCAGCAGTCCGATGCCACCGGGTGGATGGGCATGTTTTGCCAGAATCTCATGCGCATTGCTCTGGAACTCGCGAAGACCAATCCAGTGTACGAAGGCCTTGCGACAAAATTCTTTCAACACTACGTCTACGTCGGGGCCGCGATGAAACATATGGG
>CAIZGN010000467.1 GCA_903932505.1 Candidatus Hydrogenedentota bacterium | reverse complement strand
GAAGCACGCAAAAAAGTCATAAAGTTCTCACACACCCGCATTCATAATACAAGCACGGGCACAAAATGTCACGCGCTCCGCCACCTCAGTGAACTCAGATATCCCAACAGCCCCGTTAAGTCATTTGTATAAAATAACTTGCGACATTCCAAGAAGATGCAAAACGCGCCGATTCCCAAACCCACGATGCTTAAGGCCCCGAAGGGGCAGATTACCACCTTTACGCCACGGCAGATGAATGGCTTCATGCTATGACAAACGGCCCCGAAGGAGTCAGCTAACCTCTTTATGGCATGTCCAATATCTCGCTTCGCCCTTTGATATACGGCCCCGAAGGGGCCAAACTACCATAGCCGTGGGTGCAACCCACGGTTAACGAAGCACCCAGATAAACAACCCCGACAGGGGTTGAACTACAAATTCAACGCCAGACCACCAGCCTTTCGCAAAACCCATGATACCCCAAAAATCAGGATATTGGCCACATTTCCAGATTTTGCCTCCGCTTGCTAACTACCGTTTATACCTGCGCCTACTTTCCCGTAAACCCGGGCCTACGTGCTCCAAGGGCCAGCAGCGCCGACAATCCAATCACTAAAATCATATCAATGGCACCCGTTCCCGAGAGAGGCTCGCTACCCGCGCAACCAAGGAAACGCACGGCCTTGTTTTCTCCTTCTACTTCCAGCTCGCCTTCGATTTCGCACGTTGCTGATTTCCACGTCCAGTTGCCGTATTCCGTACTCAAAGTGAAGTTCCCGGGACTTCCCGACACAGTTCCGCTAAGATCCATATCGCCTGAAAGTGAAAGTAGACACTTGTGTTCATCGAAGATCCAATTCCCGGAGCCACCCGAACTTCGATCATTAGAAAAACTGAACTCGTAGCTTCCATCATCCGCGAAGGCAAAGATATAGTTTTCCGGTTGGGTTGAAATCATACCCCGGAATCCGTTGACGTCAAAACATCCTTTTAAGAAGGACTGTGCTATCGAGCAAGCTGCGCCTACCGGCACTTCTTCACCTTCTCCCTCGGCCCCCCCAAGAGCAGTCCCCCCCTTGATAACATGCAGACGCACTAGGCCATTTACGGTTTCCACGATGCCTTCAAAACCTTCCGGGGCATTGACGAGGTCGCTCTTTGCAAAGGCCCCGGTAACCTCCCCCACGAAGTGGATGAGGTCAACGAGTTGCCCATCCGTGTAGACAACACCGGGTTGCAGGACGATCTGAAGGCCACCGGCAAGTGAAGTGATCCCCTCAATTTGCAGCGCCCTAAGACCCAATGCGGGAACTTCTAAGACTCCATCCGTGCCCACAATTAGATTCCCATCAACCACAACGGGAGCCAACGGAGCCTCAATTCCGGACAAGTTCTCGATGGTCTTGTCATCTGATTTCGCAGGACGCTCAATAGAGAGATTGTTGACGATTCGTAGCCGACCGTTCACATCCAGAGAACTGCACCCGATTCGCGCATTCAGCCCGGACAGAAGCAGTCCCCCGGGGCCAATAAGGAGGAAGATCGCCACGTCAACGCTTCCACCGCTTGCAACACGCATAAGGGCTGGCCCCAGGTTGGTCCCCATGGCCAGACTGCCACTGGAAACGAAGGTCGCTCCCGTGTCTACACTCAGGGTGCCCCCCGCGGCCGGATTATCGCCGCCAAGAACCGCATTCTCACAGCGCACAATGGTCTCGGCATCAAACAGCTCAATCAGTCCATTGCTCCGCTTGCCAATTTCAAGAAAACCAAAAGAAACCGGCCCGGCAGCCTGCGCTTCCGCTTTCCCTGCAACAGGCGCCTCAGGGGGGATGGCTGCAACACGAAGGGAAGCTCCGGACTCCAGACGCAACACACCGAGACCGCCGGGTGCCTCGCCCAACACACAGGCTCCCGCACGAATCGAGGCGAAGTCCTCGCAGGAAACCTCACCACCGCCACTCTCGGCCACACTAAGTTGGCCAAAAACATCGTTAAAGTTCAGAGCACCAGAAACGCTGTAACGTCCTTGCCCCGCACCGTCCACCCCCAACCGCATAGTGCCAACCTTGACGATCGATGAACCGCTGATGGCAAGGGAACCCGATCCGGCGGCACCAATCGTAAGCGTGTCTGTGACGCGGATTTTATTGACCTTTAGCACATCTACCCCCTCACCCCCGACAATCAGGGCGACCGCAGAGGCATCAGCAAAGGCACCGAGGGTAAGGCTTCCACCGACTTCGATCTTTGTGCTCCCGAGACCCG
>CAIZGN010000466.1 GCA_903932505.1 Candidatus Hydrogenedentota bacterium | reverse complement strand
CGCCGCCGCCTTCACCGGATTGCATATTCCTGACGATTCCTTCCTCATGCCCTCCTTGCCCATTTTCCGCAATGGCTTCTACTCGCCCTACTTGTCTTGCCAGCATGCCAAGGGCGCGTGTGACCCGGCCATCTATTCCCTGCCGCACTACTGGCTTTACGGGGTCGTGGGGCAGGCGGGACACGGGCTCGGTTTGGGCGCTTTCATGACCCTCGGTTGGGCCAATGGACTCTTTGGCGCACTCTATTTGTGGGCCGTCTACCGCTTCCTGCGACAATGTGTGCCCGCGCTTGCCAACCGCGCCTTTGTCCTCTTCGCGCTGGGCGGCGGACTGGCGGGCCCGCTCTACCTTCTCACTTGGTGTACAGGTTTACAGGCGCAGCCGGGTTTTGAGACGTGGTTCCATCGCTTCGCCCGCTACGAACTGATCGAAGGCCCCTTTCTCTCGCCCGTTTTGCTGCAGTACCGTCTCTACTACATGGCCGCGTTGTCCCTCGGTTTCTGCACCCTTACGGCGGCCTTGCGCCGACAGGAAGCCCCCGCGTGGCGCAGTCAAGCCCTCCCGCTTTTGGGCTTCTTCTTCACCTCCTATCTGCACATTCGAATAGGCCCTATTTTCTGGGGGGTATGGGTCGCATTTCAGGTGGCCCGCCGCGTGTCGGTGCGCGAACTGTTTCTTCGTTCCGCGCTCTATGCTGCTCCCGTGTTACTTGCGGCGGTGCTGGTGGGACTGCAATACCGCTTGCATCCCGCTTCCGTGGAAAACATCGCACAACTTCTGCGCCGTTCCATGTGGATGGGCTCGTTTCTCACTGTGGCCTGCTGGTATCTGCTGGCCGCCGCGCCCGCCGCGCTGCCCTTGTTGCGCCAATGCAAGGGGGGGGCGCGATGGTTTGCGTGGCCTCTTGCGGGATACCTCGCCACCTTTGTCGGGCTTTATGCACTGCACCAGACCTACTACGGAAACTGGCTCGGTGGGGGGGATGCCGCTGCCGCCATCGCCGTGTCCGATAGGGCCATCTCGGGCTTTTTCGCGGGGCTGGGAATGGTGGTTTTCTGTGCGAAGCGAAAAATGCCGGAGGGGGACGATGATCCGCTGTTCACCGGATTTCTCTTGTGGTTCCTCGGTTTGACTGCTGTTGCGGTCTCCGCCTTCGGACGGGGATGGTTTCTCCAGTTCATGCCCGAACGCTGCATGGTACTCCTCGGTGTTCCGTTGTCCGTTCTGGCGGCCGCTGGACTGCAGGTCTGGCGTCACCATCGCCCTCGGACGGGAAAGGTGCTTTGGGGGTTGCTCCTCTTCAGCGGATTGTGTTCGTCCTTCGTCAGTGTACTCCTTTTTCAAGGGCCGTTCGGGCATGGCCCGGGTCGGGGGCAATACCAGTGGACGCATTCGGAGTACATGACGAAAACCGAGGCCCGTGTGATCTCGCGGATTGACGCTGGTGTCGTATTGGCCCCCGCCTCGGAACCGCCACTGTATGCCGACCTTATCGTCAACCTCCGCCCTGGGGCCACGACCATGCTTGGACAGGCTACCCTTTCCCTCGGGGATACCAACGTATTGGAAATGAATTCGGCGATCCAGCACTGGTTTTCGCCCGAAGCCGAAGAGCAGGAACGCCGTGCCTTTGTTGATCGGTGGTGCGTGAAGTATGTCTTTTGCCCCGAGGCGCGACCGGTTGACCCGCAGGTGTTGGCCCGGTTGCGAGCGACGCCATGGCTCCAGTGCATCGCGGAGGAAGGCGGCGCGATACTCTTCCAAGTGAAAAGCGGGGAGGGGCAGCCATGACGGCGTCCGTCTCCAGCCGCAGACGCGAATACACGATCGTGGGCACGGTCATTCTTCTTCTGTCCCTGATTGAGCCACTGACCCACCTCTGGATTGCCTTCTTTCCCCCGGCGGGGACTGTACCCACCGGCATGCACACCGGGGATAGCGCCATCTATCTGCACAGCATGGCCTGTTTCTCCAACGGCTTTCATTCCCCCTTCGCCACCTGTCACGCCACCTACGGCGTGGACTCCTTTCGGTATTACACCCCGCCGCATCTTCTGCTGTATGCCGTTTTCGGTGCGATCGGATCGGCCTTGGGCATTTCCCCGTTTCAATTCCTGGGGCTTATCAATGGTCTGGGCGGCGCACTCTTTCTTGCGGCCATCTACGCCCTCTTCCGGGAGGTGCTTCCCCGCCTTGCTTTGCGGGCCTTCCTCCTTTTCGCCTTTCCCGGTGGTCTGGGCGGGTTGCTCTTCTTTGTCACGGGCGCTTTCGGTTTCTGGCATCACCCGGACTTTACTGCCTGTTTTGAACGCTTCGCGCACTACGAGCTGATCGAGGGGCAGACCCTGTCGCCCGTACTGCTCATGCCCCGCTTCTACTACACCATTCCCCTCGCGCTTGGCCTTACCGGTTTAACCTGCTTCATCCGCGCGGTGAAAGGTGGTGGACTCGCTTGGGTGATTGCTGCGGCCCTGCTCAACGGTTTAGCAACACTATTGCATCTGCGCGTGGGCCCGGTGCTTTGGGGTGTCGCGGTTTTGTATGTCCTGTGCGCCGGGTCAAGGCCATGGCGTAAGACAATGCCCTTGCTCGCGATGCACGCCCTGCCCACGCTCGCGGGGGCTGCCCTCTTCGTGTGCCTCCTGCGATGGCCTCCGGTCTTCACCCAAAATGCCCTGCAAGTAACCAGCATGGCCCTGTGGTGGCTTCCTTTTCTCTCGTTGACAATCTTCCACTGGCCTTTCCTCGTGCGGAGTCTCTCCCAAGGCGCGAATGTGCTGTCCACGGCGGGACGCCTGGCCGCATTCGCTGCCGCAGGCTACCTCCTCGTCTTCACCGTTGCCTACGCAGGTTATCTTGCCTACTTTGGAAACTGGCTACGCGGCGGGGACACCTCTGCGGCCATCGCGGTGTCGGATTGGGCATTGACGGGGGCGCTGTTGGGGTTGTTCTTCGCGTGGCGATATCGCCGACATGCGGCGGAAGCAATCCAGGACGGGGGGGTGTTGGGCTGGCTCACGATTTGGTTTCTTGGGCTTTTGGCGCTGGCACCTTCCGCTTTCGGGCACGGCTGGCTGCTGCAATGCACCCCGCAACGCCTGCTTGTGCTGCTGGGCCCGCCGCTGGCCCTTCTGACCGCCTATGGATTAGAGGGACTTTCCCTTCGCACGCGCCGTACTACCCTGGCGCTGCTACTTGGTGCAGGCTTGATTTCCCTGTCGGCGGGAGTCTTGTTCTTTCAGGGATCGCTGGGACGGGAACCGGGAAAAGGCCCCTTCGCCTATTTGCACTACGAGGTTGTGCGCGTCGAAGAAGCACAACTGCTGGCCGACCTGCCCCCCGGAACGACGCTCTCGCCGCCTTGGTCGCCCATCGCTTTTGGAGAAATTCTTTCGCTGCGCCCCGGAGTGCAGGTACTTGGCGGGCCGGGCGCGATGAACCTCGGCGACCAGCCTCTGGATCGCCTCCAGGAAGGAATCGCCCGCTTCTTTGACGTGCAAGCGGACGATACCTTCCGGGTGGAATTCGTGCGGCAATGGTGCGTGGATTTCATCTACTGTCCGGACACCTGTCCCGTGGATGAACGCACACGCCAACATTTTGATGGCACGCCCTGGCTGCGCCGCATTGCACAAAGCGGCAAGGGCGCGATCTATCAGGTCATGCCGATACCGTGATGCCTAACGCATCTCCGGGAAGTAGTGTCCCTCGATCAGGCAGCAGATGGTGTGCCACACCACGACATGCGCTTCCTGTACTTCCTTGGTCGAACCGCCCGGCGCTTTGATAGCGATACATGCTGCTTCCGCCATCTTGCCACCCTTCGGACCGGTCAGGGAAACGGCCACGCCTGATTTCGCCTGCGCGACACTCATCGCCAGACGGCAGTTGATCGCATTACCCGAGGTCGACAGGGCAATGAGTACATCCCCGGCCCGCATCAGCGCGTTCAGTTCCTGCGCGAAAGCGATGTCCCTCAATGCGCAGTCGTTCTCGACCGCCGTCTTCAGTGCGCCATTAAATCCCAGTGCCACGGAGGACAAGCCCGCTTCCAGATTCGCCGTCAATTCCTCTGCGAACGGCAGACCCTTAAGGCGCTCGACAAATCGCGCGGGCAGCGGCCGCTTGCGCTCAAAGCTCTTGCAGAGTTCGCCCACAATGTGCATCGCGTCCGCATTCGACCCGCCGTTACCGCAGGTGAACAAGGTGCCTCCACCGTCGTAACATTTCACCAGTGCTTCGTGAAGCGCGAGCATTCCCGGCACGCAGACCTCCAGATCCGGACGTCGCTGCAGCATCTCTTGAAGTATCCCCTGTTCCACATCAGTCAAAGTCATTACCCGTTCCTTTCCCGGACTTCCGCCGGTGATCATAGCCCGAGAAGTCGGCGGGCGTTGCCTTCGGCAATAGCCCGGCGCGTATCCTCCGTCAATTCGGCACTCTTCAGTTTTGCCACATTTGCGTGAGGCGTGAAAAGAGGCGCGTGTGTGCCAAAAAGCACTCGCTCCGCGCCAAAACGGGCGACGGCGTGCTCCAGCGCATCCATCGCCTCATAATTCGAAATATCAAAATAGCCGTTTTCAGGGAAGGATTCGCCCAATTGCTCGGGTTGTCCCCCTTTCAAACCCAAGGCCACAATGCGAACTGCGGGCCAAGCCCGCATGAACGTGCCGATGGAGGGCGGAGGCACATCCTCCACAATTGCGCGGTCATATTGG
>CAIZGN010000465.1 GCA_903932505.1 Candidatus Hydrogenedentota bacterium | reverse complement strand
TTGCTCAACTCAATGAGCGAGTTGCGATCCTGCTCGGCAAACCCGGAGTTCCAGTCCGCCCAGCTGATGGTGGTCACCAGAATGTAGGCATTGGGCATCTTTTCGCGGATGTACTTCGCGGTGCGTGCGGAAATCGTGCAGAAGTAATCCGGATTTCGCGGCCACTTGGCCATGCAATCCGGGCAGGTGCAGCGGCCCAGATCCGCCGCTTCCAAATGAAACCCGTCAATCTCCCACTTCATCATGAAGTCCACGAGCTTCTGCTGCCATTTCCACGACTCTTCCTTCGAGCCACACATGACATGATCGTTCGGGTAGGCCTGATTGACCCCGGCCACCTCGGGATGCTTCTTGATGATCTCGTCAAAACCCCAACTGTAGACCCCCATTCCGCAAACCACTTTGATATTGCGGTCGTGGGCAGCCTTGATGATTTGACGCACGCGGGCGGAGCGTTCCGGCGTTGCGGCACTCTCAAAATCCTCGGGCCAACCGTAGGTTGCGAAAAGTCCAAAGATGTCGTAGTAGTTGTACCCGTACGCTTGGTTCAAATCGAGCGTATCGATAATGCTCTGGACGGTGATGTCATCAAAAGCATCCAAAGGCCATCCCGAGAAAGGCATCGGGGTTGCCCGAGTGTCGTTCATCCACGGGCCGAATGCGATTCGATCCACATAGGCGTCTCCAGCGGGCGCGGCTGGAACCACCGGCTCCGGGGCTGCGCCCACCTTCGCGGCCGCTACCATTGCCGCAGCCCCAAGGGCTGCCGTCTTCACAAAATCACGTCGCTTCATATTCCTATCCTACCTTCTCTTCAGGTTGTCGTTTGCGCACATAATGGATGCAGTTCGCATGGCTCGCTTTTCCACAGATTAGGCCGGTTCGATGATCAGGGCGGCATAGACCTCAAGTTTCGGGATTTGAACGCGCACCCGGCCGTTCTCGACTTTCGTACTTATGGCCGCTTGCCGGGCACTCACCCGAGGAGACGGATACGGGCTGTCGAATTCGATGCTGACATCGCTCAGCGGGGGGATCTCGTGTATATGGGGCATGTCATGCGCCAAAGTCGTCCGGTTGGCCAGGTGGATAATGGTTCGTTCCGGTGTGCCCTGCTGCCACACCGTGACTTCAAGGCTTCGCGGAGCCTGTACCACCAATTGGCGCTTCGGCAGGAGTCGATTAATGTACTGCGCCATGCGGTCGCGGGCGTGGATCAGGCTATGCTGCGCATAGTAGCGTCCCAGACCGAAGGCCACATACAAAACCTGCCCCGTTCCCGCCGCCTGTGTCACTGCCACCGGCCATTCCGTGGGTTTCATGGGGAAAGGGTCCATGTATCCCGCCACCGACCCTGCCGGATCCGTGCCTATCTGTTGTGCAAGCACCTCGCCGGTGGAGACTATCTGCTGCAACACGCCCGAGGCGGGTTCCGGTTCTACAGCCCCGTCCATAGCGAAGGAACCTTGAAACTGCCCTTTCCGGCTGATGCCAAAGAGTTCCCCCAGCGCAAAACCCGCTCTAGGCCCCCCATGCTCGTCGCCAAGGGCGATTTCGCCCGTGGCGAGCACATGACCACCGGAACGCGCGTAGGCGGACACGGCTTCACAAAAGGCGTCACTCACAAATGAGGTGTTCGGCAGGAGAATCAAGTCATAAGGCGTCAAATCCCCGGCGGAACTCACCTGTTCAGCCACTACTATTTCAAAGGGGATGTGCTCCTCAATCAGCACACGCGACCACCCGTCCAGCTCTTGCGACCAGTCCATGCGCCCGTCACGGAAATACTTTCGGGTGGCCCAGGAAAAGACCAGTGCGACTTTGGCCGTCGGTTTGGACTCCGCATGAAGATCCGCGTCCTCCATGAAAAAATTGAGCCCTTTCCCAACCGTTTCCAGCAAACGCTTCGAACTGGTGGTGTCAGGATAGGCCCCCACACAACACGGCCCGAGCACATTGCAGCCGTTCGCCTTGGCGCTCGCAGCACTCACCTGCCATGCGGTAAACGGCACGGATAAGTGGGCATGATCCGGCGAAGAGGACGTGAGCAGTTCACACGACGGCTTGCCGATGGCGCGATGCCAACGCATGGTGAGATCTGAGGCGTGCAAGTCATAGAAGATCTCCGAAACATACAGGTCAAGATGCGGGAGCCATTTTTCGTCAAAACCGTAAATGGGCGACAACCATAGCGGGTTCTGCCCGTTGTGTGCGGTGAAAACACCGTGTTCGCGCATGACGGCCGAAAGTTCCGCGATGAGCGAGGAGCTGCACTCGCTGCGCCAGTCGATAAACTCGCGCCAGTGGGCGTTGATCGCCTGCTCATTAATCTCTTTCGTCCCGCAGATGCGCTCCAGGGTGGGGCGACAGTATTCGCACACGCAGACGCCCGGATTGAAGAACATATCCAGATGGAATCCGTCGGGATGATACTGCTCAATGATTTCCCGGGCTATGGCGATCACCTGCGCACGCCGGGGCGAATTGATGCACGCATATCGCCACTTGCCGCCTGGCACCTGCTGCACCCGCCAGTCGGGCTTGTCGGGGCTGGCCCAGGAAGCTAGCGGAAACTCCTTTTCCGGCTCGCCACCCATGGGCACCATATACCATTCCGGGTGCCGTGATTCCAGCCAGTTGATGTAGGCGATGACCTTTTGCCCCTGCGCCTGCAGCCGCGACGACACTTCACCGAAGTAGTCCCGTCCGCGCAGGTTCGGATGCATGGGCCATATCTTGCTGGGGTAATACGCCACACTGAACTGGTTGGCCGCATAAACCGCGACGATGTCCGCCCCGGTCGCCTTCATTTCCGCCGCGATGCGATCTGGATCATATTTGGCGAATGCGGTTTCCTGGTCGTTCAGGGCGTACTGGTCATACCAATAGATCCGCTGTCGCTTGTTCATCCAGGCAAACGGAGATGGGGCGGCTCCCCCACCCTCCGCAGCCTTGCCCTGCATGTTGGTCGTCAAGATTCCCATAGCTCCCACGGCTCCTGTTCGGAAGAGGTCTCTGCGCGTCATGAACACGTATCCATCCTCCCATCGTAGTAATTCATGCCTTGGCGTCGCCCGCGTAGTTTAACGCTTCCTCGACCATGGCGAAGTAATTCTCAATTGGCACATAATTGCACACCGTGTTGCCGGAACCAAGGGCAAACCGTCCCCCGGGCAGACAGGCATCAATAACCCCGCGCACGTGGCTCCGCAGCTCGGGCTCGGACAGGCGCGACAGCTTGTCCACGTCCACCCCCCCGAGAATCGACACGCGGTCTCCGTAGAGGCGCTTGAAATCGAAAACGGAGTTGCCCTCGTCCTCGTACGAATGCCGGGCATCGATTCCGACCTCGTCAATCAGGTCGGTCGTTATTTTTTCCAGATTTCCGCAGGAATGCAGCAGGTAGACAAGGTCGTTGTTATGCGCCAGCGATACGAGCTTCTTGTGCCACGGCAAGACCAGCGAGCGCAGATGGTCGGGCGACAGCAGGGTGCCGGTCTTGAACCCCATGTCATCGCCCTGAAAGAACCCACGCAGATTCGGCAGACCGAGGAGGCGTTCGTACATCGCGTAGACGGTCTCGCCGACCCGCTGGAAGACCGCCTCGACCAAATCCGGTTGTTCAAGAATCAGGTAACACAGGTTCTGATATCCGAACAGGGTGTCGAGCGGTATTTCGAGGAAACCGCTGGTCGGGCACACAAAAAGCCCCATTCCTTCCGGAAGATTTGTGGCCGCGTACTCATAGGGAAAAAGGTCCGCCTTCGCGGGATCGGGCCAGGGATAAGCCTCGAAATCGTCCCAAGAGGCGATGGGCCCCCGGGTTTCATTGGCCCAGTGGCGATTACCCCGCGACAGTTCGGCCGTGTCCTCCGCATCCAGGTAATCCCCCGGGAAATCGACCCCGCCCGACAAGCGAATGTAGTCGTACCCCATCCGCCAGTAGACTTCAGTGCGGTTGCGCAGATAGGCAGCCATCGTGTCTCGGTCAGCCGCCGGTTCGACCCACGCCAAGCCCAGATGGGATTGCGCAATCGTGCGCTCAACTTCGTGATCCAAGAACAACTCAGCCAGTGGCGGTCGACTGGGACGGACTTTCCCCCGTATCACACCCACAAAACGTTCAATGTCGGGACGCGGCTCAAGCAATGGAACCTTCATGACCTACTCCTGTGCGCTATGCTATATTCGTGCGACATCACGGACACCCCGGCACATGGGGTGGACATGGGTGACCGTGACAAGGATCTATACAATTTCGAATGGAATGCGTTCAATAGGCGGACGCCCGACTGTGTCACAATGATGGTCGAGCGTGAATTGTTTCGTGATCGTGTGGCAATGCGTGACCTGGGAGGATCAATATGAGCGGCTTGCAGGTGGTGCTTGGTTTCGACATGGAAACGGATATCGGCAGTTGGACACCCTATTACGAAGGGCTTCAACACGGAACCCCCGTGATTCTCGATATCCTCGAGCGTAACAAAATCACATCCACGTTCTTCTTCACGGGCGACAGTCTGAAAAAGTATCCCCAAGTGGCCGAACTGGTGAAAGCGCGCGGACATGAAATTGGTGCCCACACCCTCTTCCACGAGACCATTGGAGATTCCTTGTACGACATTCCCGGCATTATGCCCATCCTGCCCGAAGAAGTCCCCAACCGCCTGCGCTTGTGCACCGAACTCGTGGAGGAAATTGCGGGTGTTCGCCCCGTCTCCTTCCGCTGTCCCCGTCTTTTCGGCTCGACGGCGGTGGTCAATGCGCTGGATGCCCTGGGCTATGTGGCGGACGCCACCTATCCCATGTTCTTCTTCCGCGACCAGCTCGGGCCCTATCACCCCAGTGCCGCAGACTGGACCCGTCAGGGGGATTTGCGCATTGTGGAGCTTCCCAACTTCGCCGACCTCTCCATGACATCCAACGACCTCTACGGCCGTGACATGGACCAATGGCCCCTGTATCGCACCGAGGGCACGGCCGCAATGATGCATCATATCGACGGGTTCATCAATTACGCCCAGGCCCGGGGCGTTGCGCCATTCCTGTGCTTCTATTTTCACCCCTGGGAATTCCATCCCATGCCTCAAGGTGAAATCCGATACAGCGAAGGTTCCGTCTGCCCCGATCCGTTCATTACTAAGAACTGCGGGCCTCACGCCGCCGAACAGCTCGATTTGCTCATCAAGAACTTGGCCGATCGAGGCGCGGAATTTCTGCAGGCCCAAGAAGCGGCCCGGCGGTGCTAAGGCCAGCGCATACCGGCTCGGAGTTGCCATCGTGATCGCCAACCTGTTTCGACCGGTGCATCGCCGCATGTATCTCGCCGCATTCCTCTTGGATTTCTCCGTGGCTGTCGGCTTGACGGCCATGCCCTTCTTCATATTTGAGCGACTGCACGGGGGCATGGCTCTTTCCGGCAGCGTCGGTGCTGTCCAGATGGCCATGTATGCCGTCGGTTGTTTCGTGTCGGCCGGTTTTGTTGCCAAGGCCCGAAACAGCCTGCATTGGGCGCTCATTGGCGTCGCGGTCTTCGCCTTGCTCTTCGCCTTTGTTCCCTGGGCGAGCACACCCGCCCTTTGCCTGATCACCGCCTCCGTGCCCTTTCTGGGATTGGCCTTGGCTTGGCCCGCGATGCAGGCTTGGCTGGGGCAGGAGCCTGACCCCTTGGCGCGCGCCCGACATCTCGCCGGATTCAACACGGCAACCGCATTCGGCTTTACCCTCAGCCCGCTTCTGGCCGGGCCGCTGTATGATGCAGACTTCCGATTGCCCTTTGTCGTGCTGGTGGCGCTTTGTGTGGTAATCATGGGCATTCTTTTCGCGCTTTCCCGAGACACCGCGCGGGTTGCCTCGCCGGGACAGGAAGATCCTGAGGATGCAGACGCGGATGGTGTGAGCACCGGACTCCTGTGGGCTTCATGGGCGGCCACTTTCGCGGCCAACGGCCTCTTCGCAGCCGTTCGCTCGGTGTATCCCATGCGCGTCAAAGTGCTGGCCGAAACCGGGGCGCTGACACTCTACGGGGACCTTCGCCCCGCGCTGCTTGATGCGGTCGGCCCCGCCACCACCTATTCCTGGCTGGCCTTTCTGCTGTCCCTCGCCACCGTGGCGAGTTTTGCAGTCCTCGGTCGAACCAAGGGCTGGCGCGGTCGTCTTTCCATTCTTATGGTCGGCCAAATCGCGGCCGCAGCCTCGTTTGTGTGGCTTAGCCGGACACACAGCCTTGCCGTCATGATTCTGTGTTTTGCGACCGTGGGCACCAATTTCGGGATATGTTTTTTCGCGAGCCTTTACTACAGTCTTGCCGATGCAAAGAAACGCCACGGCCGCGCCGCCATCAATGAGGGCGTTCTGGGGGCTGGAGGCTTCGCCGGAGGCATTGGCCTCGGCTATGCCGCCGAAAATGCCGGTATTACGGTAGCGTTCCAATGGACACCCTTGTTTGTTGCGTTCGCCATCGTTCTTCAGTTGCTACTGCTTCGATTCGCCGGACGCCGGGCCACAGGCAGCGGATCGGAAGAAAACGAACCATCCTGAATTCAGGCTCGGGCCGATGTTTCCTCAAGAAACATCCTTGAGCTTCTCCTCGTCATCCAGCTGCCCCTGCCGTAAGCGTTCCAGCATGCCGCGTATATCAATGGCACCGCGAAAGGTCACGAAAAAAACCACCGTCGAATACCACAACAGGCATGCGAGGGCAACAAGACTCCAGAACCACTGGCCTGCTCCGTTCATAGCGAAATCTCCCTGTCGCCCGGTGCGACCGGTTTGAGGAGGGAACCAACCACCATGGCAACCGCCGAACCCGCGAAAGCGGCAATGCCCGACCAGTTCGGGCCGATCCAAGCGGCCAGCCCCTTCGTGGCGGATATCTGTTCCATGGCCAAATAGGACAAGGGAACAACCGCCCCGGCAATAATGGCCCCCGCCGCCCCCCAGCTGTTCGCCCGCTTCCAATAGCAGCACGACACCAGCAGCGTTGTCATGCTCGCAAAACCAATCGTCGCCGTGATGGTGAGATAGGCCCAGACACTACCCTTAAGCGGATACCACAGCCCATAGAACAGGAAAAACACACCGAGGATGGCGACAATAAATCGGTTCCAGAGGATCCCCCGCTTCTCTGTCGGACGCAAACGCCGACGCAAGGGTGCCAGAAGATCATTGTAAATCACGCTTCCGTAGGCAAGCAGGTAGGACGAGTCGGTGGACATGTCCGCAGCGAGCATGGCCGCCACCAACAGTCCCATCAAGCCCACCGGGAGCACCGTGCTGAGGTACAAGGGCATCGCGGCCCGAGTGTTTTCGCCAATCAGCCCGGCGGGTAGGGTCGCCAGCGCGGCAATACCCCAGATCCCCGGAATCACAAAGCGGCACACAAAAAAGAAGCTCGTCCGGGTGAACACCTTGCGACCAGTTTCTGAGTCCTTGGCCGACAGCACGCGCTGGATAACAGGTTGGTGGGTCAATACACACGCCACAACCACCAGGCTGTTAAACAGAATGAAGGACCACCCCATGTCGGGGTTCACGAGCGGATTAAAACCCGCCGCGCCATAATGCGATTCTACGGTATTGAGAAGATTACCCCAGCCAACCTTGACGATGATGAGGATGGTCACCACGATGAGACCCACGCTCATAACCACAAACTGGAGGAAATCTGTCACCAGCACGGAAAGCATGCCGCCCAGAATGGTGTAAACCGCCACCGCCACCAGCATCAGCGTCATCATGATCTCAAGGCTGTGCCCCTGAGCGGGAATTCCAGCCACCGCGATGAGAAACTCCCCTCCCATCCGCAGATAGATGCCCATATTGAGCAATCCCGAAATAATGATGACCAAACCGCTCATCCAGCGAATGCGTTCTCCAAAACGCTTCTCAAACATTTCGGGAAGGGTCATTACCCCCGCCTGCCGCATGGGCTCAATGCAAAAACCCGTCCGGCCAATCAGCACATAGGCTAGCGCGAACAGAATCCCGGGCGTTGCCCCCGCAAACCCTTTGTCATACCCGTTTTGCGCCGTGTACATACAGGTTACGATGCCGAATTCGGTGGCTGCAAGGGAGGCGATTCCAAGATACACGTTCATCTCGCGCCCGGCCACCAGAAACGTTTCGACACGCCCCACATACTTGCGGACCATGATGCCCGCAGCCATCGTCGCCAATAGGTAGACGCCCACAATGCTGCCGTCAAGCCAAGTGAAATTACTCATCGGTCCAGCTCCATCGTTCGAACACTCGCCAAGCGCCGGTTCAAAGCGCGTTGCGACACCAGTGCCGTTGTCACCACACTATCACACCACCGCTTATCAACCGCCACTATTATCCGCCGGAATGCCTTTTCTGTCTTGTTAGGTTTTTCACTTCTATTGTAAGAATCCGAGTATTCCCTTTTCGAACGGGCTTTTGGGGTGGGAAAATGCCACTCATAATACGCTATTCCCTCCCCCACGCTTTCTTTCTGCTATAATACTTCCGAGATACAGCCTCGTGAGGGGCATTGCTGGAATATGCAAGGAGGTGGCCCATGCCCTTGGCAGCCGAAACATCCGTTTGCGATTTTGAACCGCTTTACACCTCGACCTTGGACGAAGTGGGCGTTTCTGCGAACCGTCCCGTTCGGGTCGGTTCCTGGATCGCTGGCACAGGCAAACCCCGCTGCCTCCTGCCCGGTCACGCCGACCACCCCGGGTGGCACTATGGATGCCCGGTCTATGTGCCCGACACTCAGGATCATCGCCCCCACTCGCACGACCATTTTGAGATATCCATCATCCGTCAGGGCAAGGCCGTCCACCGAACCTGCCATGCCACCGAAGAATTAGGCCCGTCCACGGTGATCGTGCTCGCCCCGGGTATGACCCATGCCATCTACGGGGTCGGGGGACTTCACCAGACCAACCTCTACTATCTGACCGAGTGGCTTGCGGACGACCTCATGGCCCATTGGCGCGAAACCGGATTGGTG
>CAIZGN010000464.1 GCA_903932505.1 Candidatus Hydrogenedentota bacterium | reverse complement strand
CGAACAGCAACGGGTTAACGGGAAAGCTGATGTTTTCATGGGCGCGGACCGGTTTCTTTTTTCCATCGCCCGGATGCAATACCTACTCACCCAGGGGGATACCAAGGCGATGGAGGCTGCGGTTAATTGTTTTACCCAGTTGTCGCGGGATCTTGCAGCACGCGGCATCCACACGCTCGTTGTTCCGGTGCCGAGCAACGAGGAAGTTTACCCGGATAAGATTGTGCCCAATGCCCCGGATATTCCTGTATCCCCACTGCGCGCGGAATTCGTCGCACGCCTTTTGGAGAATCAAGTAGAAACCCTAGACCTGATGCCCGCCTTCCAAGAAGCGCGCAAGCAGGGTGGGGCTCTTCTTTGTCGAGAAAATGATCCGCACTGGGATACGCGTGGCATTCAGATCGCCGCCAAACTCATGGCGGAGCGTTTGCGGGGTTGGGGGTGTGGGGGAACGGTTGTGTATGCGTGCAGGTCGGAGACGCGAAAAAATCAGGGTGGGACTTTGACGAGCCGTCTGTCTGAGGACGATGCCCGCGTGTATGCGGATCCGGACGTGTCGATTGAGCAAGTTCTGGATGGGGCGGGTGTACCCTATCGTGCGCCTGAGTCCGCGACTGTGGCAATTCTCGGTGATTCGTATGTCGATATGTACGCCAAACTGGGCGCGGGCATTGGTGCGCATCTGGCGGCAGCATTGGGTGAGCCGGTGAGTGAGCAGTCCGTGGGTGGCGGGGGGCCCGGGCTGTCCCAGATGCTTGCACGCAAGCCCCAGGAATTCTTTCAGGGACGAAAGGCCTTTGTGTTGTGTTTTGTGGCCCGTTATCTCGAGGCTAACAACGCCAAGGATTGGCGTCCGGCGGTGTTGCCTGGGCCGGTTGTTTCCGCAGCAATTGGCGGGGTAGAGAAAAAACGTCAGCAGTAATCGGATCCATCAACGCCAACTGTGCAGCGGGCCAAGGACATCGCTACGCAATTGGAGGCGATTCAGGGTGAATCCTCCAAACACGGAGGCTGGGAGGCGTGGTGGTCTTCTCTTCGGACTTTTCAGGACGCCGTGGCCTTGTTGCCGGGGGCTCCCTACGTTGCCGAAATACAAGCAGACACGTTCCTAACACAGGAGGGTTACCTCTTCGGTCGGGCCTGGGACTGTGGCTATCTTTTGTGCCCTAATCTGGTGAAGCCCAAGGCCGCTTCGGATCGAGCTGCGCGGTGGGTCGCACCAATCGAAGTCATTACGGACATTCACTGCCAGCAGAGGCGGCGGGGGATCGATTTGATTGTTGTTCCGATTCCACCCCGCCCGGAGGTTGAACCTGACAAGCTTGTGCCTGGCACAGCTGCGGATCAGGAAGTTACGCCGCAGCGTCTGCAGTTTATCGAGGCTCTGCTGCAGCGGGATGTCGAGGCAGTGGATGTGCTGCCCTTTTTGCATGAGGCTTTGCGGCAAGGGCAGCCGCTTTCGTTGAAAACCGACACTCACTATTCCAATACGGGTGCACAAGTGGTAGCCGGGGTTCTTGCCGAGCGGTTGCGGCGCTATGATTTTATTAAATCGCCCCAAAAGGCGCAGGACTACCGGGTAAAAACAGAAGATTTTCAAGTTCTAACAGCGTACGCGAGCTTTGAGGGGAGGTTGCCGGCGGAAACGACGACCGTGCGGCGCATACTTTGCGGGAACGGGTCGACCTTCAAGCCCGATAGCGAGTCGCCGATTCTTCTCATCGGTGATAGTTATACATTTGTTTACGCCAATGCCAGCGCGTCGCTCGCGGCACAACTTTCGTTCGATATCGGATTTCCTGTGGCGCACATTGGTATGGGTGCGGGCGGGCCTGCAGTACCACGGCGCTTGGCTCAAATGGGTACAGACGGACTTGCTAAGCATCGAGTTGTGATTTGGGCCTTTGTCGCACGTTATTTGGCGGACAACACTGCCAGCTACAATCAGTGGGAAAAGATTCAGTTGCCTTAAACATGGTGCCGTTTGTTCGGCCTGCATCGACTTGCGGGGATGGCAATGTTGTTCAACCCCTTCAGGGTTGGGTTCTATTTTGGGATGGTCACCGTGGGCGTCCCCCACGGCTATTTTGTTAGGCCCCTTTGGGGCTGGGGGCGAGCGGCACGATGCCTACGTTAGGGGGACGGGTAGTTTTGGTGGTGGGGTGCGGTGGTAATGTTGGGTTGACATCCCCCGGCCTTTCGCGCCACCCCCTTGGACACCGTTTTTTCCCTCTTCGGCGGTGGGTGCTTTATATGCAAAACCCGGCGTTGTCTGGTGGGCAACGCCGGGTTTGTTTGTCTTTGCTGGCTAGAAGCGGAAGCCGGTGCTCAGGTGAAGGCGGCCACTGCCTTGGTCTTTGTCGGGGTTGAGGGGGAAGCCATAGTCGATGCGGATGGGGCCCATACGGGGTATGTCGAATCCCATGCCTACGCCTACGCTGTGTTTGAAGTCACCGAAGCTGAAGTCGCTGGTGTCAGCCCAGACGCCGCCGGAGTCCGCGAACATGTAGAGTCGGAGGAGTTCGCTGGCCCGATATTTTAGCTCAACATTTCCGATGGCGCGCAGGTTTCCGCCGAGGGCGAAGCTGTTGCCCCAGAAGAGGTATTCTTTGCCTTTGGGGCCGATTTCGCGGGTATCGTAGCCTCGGACAGTGGTGCTGCCACCGGCGTAGAAGCGGTCTTCCAAGGGAACGTAATCGGAGTTTCCGTAGGTGGTCATCCAGCCTTCACGGAGTTGGAGGGACATAACCCATTTTTCGTCTTTGTTCAGGGGGAGATACCAAATGGAGTCGTGTTCCAATTTCCAGAATTCATGGTCGCCGCCGAGACCGGCAATCTCGGAGCTTACCAAGTGGCGTCCGCCGCGGGTGGGGTCGCGGTAGAGGTTGATGGTGTTGCGCTCCAGTTGCCAGGTGCTGCTGACGGTGGTACTGGTGCCGCGCTGGCGGCGAATGTCCCAGTTGACGAAGAAGGGCAGTTCGGAAAGTTCGGTCTCCTGGAATCGCCAGGAGGAACGAGCGGTCACGTAGGGAGAGAGGGATTTGCCAAAGCGAATCTGGCCGCCCTGCTGGGCTTCTTTGTAGTTGGCACCGCCACGGACGCGGTAGGATTCGTTGAACAGGTCGAATCCGCCGGCAATGGGGTAGCCGAACATTTCGGGGTCGGTGAGGCTCATGGAGTATTCGTTGCGACGGTCACCGCGATTGAGTTTGAGTCGGAATTGCTGCCCGCCACCCGAGAATGTGGGCCAATTGGTGGCATCGAAGTTGTTGAGGCGCAGTTCGCCGAAACCACCAACGCCGTCTTCGGTGCTGTACCCTGCGCCGAAGTTGAAGGTGCCGGTCTTGCCTTCTTCGACATCGACGAGGAGGTCGGTGTAGCGTTCGTCGAGCTCAAAGTCTTCGGGGTTGATGCGGATGGAGTCAAAGTAGCGCGTGTTGTCAAGGCGGCGGCGGCTTTCCTGCACGGAGCCACCGTCATAACGCTCGCCGGGGGTGGTCAACATCTCGCGGCGGATGACTTCGTCCTTGGTGGTGTCATTTCCGGTGACTTTGATCTCGCGGACATATTTAAGTTCGGCTTCATCGGCATGGTGAATGACGTGGGTGGTCTTGTTGTCGCGGTCGAGGGTAACGCGCGGCTCGACTTCGGCGCGAACGAATCCGCTGTCCTGATAGTCCTTGGTGAGTGCGTCGGCGTCTTTGGCGACCTGGCCTTTGTTGTGGACATCGCCCGCCTGCACCTTGACTTTGTCCATCAACTCATCATCGTCGAAGACCTTGTTATTGTCCAGCTCAAGGGTATCGACATGGTATTCGGGGCCTTCCTGCAGAAAGACGGTGAGATCCATGCCTCGTCCGTTTTTGGTATAAACGAGGTCGGTCTTGGGAATATCGGCTTCAAGGCGGCCGTGGTTGCCGTATTCGTCGAGAACGTTCTTAAGGTCGGCTTCGAGCTTGTCTTCGTCGTATTTGCCGCCGAGGAACCAGAAGGCGGGTTTGGTCTTCATGACCTTTTTGATTTGGTGCCGGGTCAATGCGTCATTGCCGACGAACTGGATGGTATGGATGCGGGCCTTCTTGCCTTCTTCGATATTGTAGACGAGCTTGACCCGCGAGGGGCCGGTCTTTTCCGCGACGACGTCAACAATGGTGTTCGCAAAGCCTTTGGATTCGTAGGTCTTGATCAGGGCATCACGCTCTTCTTTGAGGGCATCTTGAACAAAGGAGTCGCCTTCGCGCAAGGTTAGGCTGCCGAGTAGTTTGCGCTTTTTCATTTTTTTGTTACCGACGATCTCAATGCTGTCGATAACGCGCTTTTCTTCGACGATGTAGGTAACGGCCACCTGATCCCCTGCGGGGCCAGCATCGGCTTTGACCGAGGCGAAAAAGCCGAGGTCATACAAATGGCGGATGTCGCGGGCGACAATCTGCGGATTGTACGGCTGACCTGCCTGAACCTCCAGCTTGGCACGAGCGACCTGTTCGCTTACGCGTTCAAGACCTGAGATTTGGACGGAGGCCACGGCGCGTCCCGTCTGATCCTGTGCTTGGGCAATTCCCGCCAACAACACGACAATTGCGGCACCTAAAGTGTAACTTTTCAAGGAGCTATTCCTTCCGCGGCCAAGATTGCGGTTTCGAACTGGAGCCGGTCTTCCGTTTCACACGGATGTACGTCAATGCGGGTGCCAACCGGCAAGTCGCCACGCAGCAAGAGCTCCGCCAAGGGATCCTCGACGTAACGCTGTACCGCGCGACGCAACGGTCGCGCACCATATTCCTCACTGCTGCCGTGCTGAACCAAGAACGCCTTGGCTTCAGCACTCAGAGCGATATACAAGTCCTTCTCAGCTACACGATCTATCACTTTGGACACCTGAATGTCAACAATCGTAAGCATTTCGGTTTCGCTAAGGCGGTGGAAGGTGAGCACTTCGTCCACGCGATTCATGAATTCCGGGTTGAAAATCTTCTTCGCTTCTTCGACAACCCGGTCGCGCATTCGCTGATATTCTTCGCCTTCGACGTCGCGGTGGAATCCCAGAGAGACGTTCTGGGCCATGCGGCGCGCCCCGACATTGGAGGTCATAACGATGACTGTGTTACGAAAGTCGACCTTGCGCCCGGTGGAGTCCGTCATCTGCCCTTCTTCAAGAATTTGGAGGAGGGTATTGAAGACATCGGGATGGGCTTTTTCGATTTCGTCGAAGAGTACAACGGAATAGGGGCGACGACGCACCTGCTCGGTCAGTTGCCCACCTTCATTGTAGCCGACGTAGCCGGGAGGCGCGCCTGCGAGGCGCGAAACTGCGAATTTTTCCATATACTCAGACATGTCGATGGTGATGAGGGCTTCTTCGTTGCCGAAGAGAAATTCGGCGAGGCATTTGGCCAGAAGGGTCTTGCCAACCCCGGTAGGCCCGAGGAAGAGGAAAGAGCCGACGGGTCGATTGTGATCGCGCAGGCCCGCGCGCGAGCGTTGTATGGCGCGGGTAATGGCGTCGATGGCGTCATTCTGGCCGACGATGGAACGGTGAAGTTCCTCGCGCATGCGCAGTAGACGGCCGGTCTCGGATTCCTCGATCTTGGTGAGGGGCACACCGGTCCACTTTGAGACGATGTAGGCGATGTCTTCCTCGGTTATGATGGATTCGGAGGAGTCCCGCTGACGCTCCCAAGCCCGTTTCTTTTCATCAAGCGAGGCGATGAGGGTTCGCTCCTTGTCGCGGAGGCTGGCAGCCTTCTCATATTCCTGATGGCGGATGGCGTCTTCTTTTTCCTGCGTGACCGCCTCGATATTCTTCTCGATTTCCTTGAGTTCTTTGGGGCGCGTGGTAATTTGCAGACGTGCGCGACTGCCCGCCTCGTCGATCACATCGACGGCCTTGTCGGGAAGGAAACGGTCGGCAATATATTGGTTGGAGAGCTTGGCGGCGGCCAGCACGGCCTCGTCAGAATATTTGACGCGGTGATGAACCTCGTATTTGTCGCGCAAGCCCTTGATGATTTCGACGGTTTGGGCGACGGAGGGTGCCTCGACGATGATCATCTGGAAGCGACGTGCGAGGGCAGCATCCTTTTCGATGTATTTGCGGTATTCGTCCATGGTGGTAGCGCCGATACACTGCAGCTCGCCACGCGCCAGAGCCGGTTTGAGCATGTTGGCGGCGTCCACCGCGCCTTCGGCCGCGCCTGCGCCCACGATGGTGTGTAATTCGTCAATGAAAAGGATGATATTGTCCGCGCGGCGAATTTCCTTCATGACGGATTTCATGCGCTCTTCAAATTGTCCGCGATACTTGGTACCTGCGACCACCCCGGCCAAATCGAGCGTCAAAACCCGACGGTTGAGCAGGAGATCGGGGACTTCGCCGTTGATAATGGCTTGGGCGAGTCCCTCGACGATGGCAGTCTTACCAACGCCCGCTTCGCCAATGAGCACGGGATTATTCTTGGTGCGTCGGCTCAAAACCTGAATGACACGCTCAATTTCGCTTTCACGGCCAATGACGGGATCCAAGCGGTCTTCCCGTGCCAATTGGGTGAGATCCCGCCCAAAGGCATCGAGGGCCGGGGTTTGTGATTTTCGGGCGGTTTGGGCTTCTTGCGAGGGGCTGGCTCCTTGGTCGCCCAGCAGGCGGACGACTTCGGCCTGAATGCGGCCGAGGTCTATCTTCATATCCTGGAGTACCTTGGCGGCGATTCCCTCGCCTTCCTTGAGAAGGCCAAGAAGAATGTGCTCGGTGCCAATATAGCTATGGTTGAAACGCCGCGCCTCTTCGACGGCTAGCTCGAGAACCTTTTTGGCCCTGGGGGTAAAAGCGATATCGTCACCGGCGACGACGGCGTTACCATGCTGTATTTGCTGCTCGATTTCGCTGGCGAGGGCATCCGTGTCGACGCCGAGGTTACTGAGTGCCTTTGCTGCAATGCCTTCGGGTTCACGGCACAGGCCCAGCAGGATGTGCTCCGTGCGGACATATTCGCTGCCCAAGCGCGAAGCTTCCTCGCGCGCTGTGCTTACCACGTGCTTCGCACGTTCAGTAAATCGTTCCCACATAAACATCTTCCTCTTTACGCGCACCTGAACCGAGAGTCCAGACGGCGGCCCATAATGTCTGCCAGCGGGTATTGTAGCGCATCTCAACCCCGCAAGTCGCCTTTTTTGACAGCCTTGGCCAGGGTGCTTCGACTTAAGTCCATGGTTCTTGCCGCAGGAGCCCGACTAGCCCTATAATCACGCGCGGTGTTTTGCGGCATGGCAGGCAAGCACCCAAACCCCAAGATGGAATACTCAATGAATCTTGCCACCAAAGCCTGGCTTCTGGCGCACATTCTGCGCTGGCGACTAACCTGGGATAAGCGTAACACCGGGGCTTGCCAGCGTGTGCCCGGTAATCCGAAGTTCATGAGTGCGCGTGAGGCCGTGAAGCTCATTCCGGACGGAGCAACCCTGGGGGTCGCGGGTTTCGCCGCCAGTATGCGCAGTTCCATTCTCTACTGGGCGATTCGCGAGCAATTCGAAGCCACAGGCCATCCCAACAACCTCACCGCGATTACCTTGGGCGGGAGCGGAGGTCGTGGACGCATTCCGGGCACGATGGAGGAACTAGGCCTGCCCGGCCTGCTCAAGCGATTCATCACCGGCCATGCGGAAACCTACAAGACCTTGTTGCGCCTCACGGATCGCGGGGAAATTGAATTTCACTGCCTGCCCTTGGGGGTTCTCGTTCAGGTGGTCGGTGGAATGGATCACGGGGAGAATTCCATTATTACCGATACGGGAATCGGCACCTTTGTCGACCCGCGTACCGGACGCGGCACCCCCATTGTGGGCGACCACGCCCAGTTGGTGGAGGTGGTGGAGGAACGTCTGAAGTTTACGCTGCCCCCGGTCGAGGCGACCGTTTTCAACGCGCCTTCCGCTGACCGCGAGGGTAATATCTATTGGAAGAACGCGGCATTGGTGGCGGATACGGTTGCGATGGCGCGGGCAGCCCGCCGCAACGGTGGGCCAGTGATAGCCAATGTCGGGCGGATTGTCGAGAAGGGGCATGGCGAGATTTTGCTGTCTGCCAGTGAGGTGGATGCGGTGGTGGTCTGGAAAGGCACCGAGCAAACGGCCAGCATTCCGCACCGTCGCCATTGGGACTGTTTCACGCTGGAGAGCAAGGCCAGCATGGCCGAGAGCATCGCTCGTGTGCGCTTCGTCAACCAGACGCTGGGTATCACGCCGCGACGAAAGCCTGTCGACGATGCCCTTGCGCGGCTGACCGCCTCGGTTTTTGTCGAGCATGCGCACAAGGGTGACTTTGTGGATATTGGTATTGGATTGCCCGAGGAGGTGTCCCGGCTGCTCTTCAAGAGCGGTGCCATGCGCGACATTACCCTACTGACGGAAAGCGGCGTTTTCGGCGGCTTGCCCACCCCCGGCATCTTTTTCGGGGCGGCCGTGAATCCCGAAGAAATCATATCTTCCAAGGAGGCCTTTGAGCGCATATACAAGCGGCTTGATGCGGCCATTCTGGGTGCGCTCGAAATTGATTCCGAGGGCAACAACAACGTGTCGTATCGGGGGGAAGGAGCGATCAATTACGTCGGGCCCGGTGGATTTATTGACCTGTCCACCTGCGCGAAGCACGTCATTTTCTGTTGCGCTTGGGGCGCGGGTGCAGACTTGCGTATCGAGCGCGGTAAAATGCGTGTGGTCAATCCAGGCAAGCCCAAGTTTGTGGAGCGTGTGAGTGAAGTCACGTTTAGCGGGCCGGAGGCCCTGAAGCGGGGCAAAGATGTGTTCTATGTGACCCATGTGGGGGCGTTTCGGCTCACGGCGCGTGGCATGGAGCTTTTTCGGGTGATGCCAGGCATCGATGTGCAGAAGGATATTATTGAGCAATGCCCGATGCGAATCGTATTGCCTGAAGATGGCAAGGTGCAGGTGGTGGAGGATTCCATTGTGACCGGGAAAGGGTTTCGATTGGAATTCAAGAAGTAATTTTGGCTTAGGAAGGCAGAGAAATTTTCATGCAGAAGATTTGTGTGTTGGGCTTGGGATATATCGGGTTGCCGACCGCCAGTGTGCTGGCGACGAACGGCTTTGAGGTGCTGGGCGTCGATGTGTCGGATTTTATTGTACAGACGGTGGGCGGGGGCGGGATTCACATTGAGGAACCGGGGCTTCAGACCGTGGTGCGGGCGGCCGTGCAATCGGGCAATCTTCGAGCGGTGCGTGAACCGGCCCCGGCAGATGTGTTTATCATCGCGGTTCCCACGCCCTTGACAGCGGATCAACGCGCGGACATGCGTTTTGTAAAGGCAGCAGCGGAATCGATCGTGCCGCATCTGCGGCGGGACAATCTGGTCATTCTGGAATCCACTTCGCCACCGGGCACCTGTGCGAATCTCTTGAAGCCGCTGTTTGAAAGCGCGGGATGGACCATTGGGGCCGACCTCTTTTTGGCGCATTGTCCAGAACGGGTGCTGCCGGGAAAAATCCTGCGGGAGCTTATCGAGAATGACCGTATTATTGGCGGGCATACACCCGCCTGCGCAGAGCGTGCGCGGGAATTGTATGCCGCTTTTGCTGCGGGAACGATTTTTCTGACGACAGACACGACCGCTGAAACGGTGAAACTCATGGAGAACACGTTTCGCGATGTGAACATCGCGCTGGCCAATGAGGCTGCCCTCTTGTGCGAGCAGTTGGGGATCGATTATTGGGAAGTGGCACGTTTTGCCAACCGTCACCCTCGAGTTCAGCTTCACACGGCCGGGCCGGGGGTCGGTGGACACTGTATTTCGGTTGATCCGTGGTTCTTGGTGGAAAAGTGCCCGGAAGAGGCAAAACTCATCCGCATGGCCCGCGAGCGCAATGATTCAATGCCCAAACATGTGGTGTCGGTGTTGCGGGAGATGACGGAGGGCCTCGAAAAGCCGAAAGTCACCATCTTGGGGCTGGCCTACAAAGGCAATGTGGATGATGTCCGGGAAAGTCCGGCGGTTCATGTGGTGCATGGGTTGATGGAGGCGGGGCTTACCGTTTGCGCGTATGACCCGCATGTGAGTGAAGGTTCAGCGTGGACCGCGAGTCTGGAGGATGCGCTCCGGGACTCCGATTGCGTGGCGCTGCTCACCGACCATAGCGAATATCTAGCCATCGACCCGGCGGTTGCGGGGCAGCTCATGCGCGGACGGCGGCTTTTTGACACACGCAATGCGCTAAACGCCGAGGCGTGGCGTGCGGCCGGGTTTCACGTGCGGCGTCTGGGTGCGGCGAGTGCATGAATGACGGGTTGGTTTCCCGACGGGTTCTCTTGTTATACTCCCAACTTCCTGAACCCTACTACGAAATATCACCAAAGGAGTGGAGTATCATGGCTGACGAAGTCAAAGCAACCAATATCACCTGGCATCATGCCGATGTCGTTCGGGCGGATCGCGAAAAGCAAAACGGGCACAAGGCGGTCGTTTTGTGGTTCACGGGGCTTTCCGGATCCGGAAAATCCACGCTGGCGCATGCGGTTGAAAACGCGCTTTTCGATCGCGGATGCCGCACCTATGTGCTGGACGGTGACAACATCCGCCACGGCCTGAACAAGAACCTCGGTTTCAGTCCGGCGGATCGCGAAGAGAACATTCGTCGCATCGGCGAAGTTTCGAAGCTGTTTTGTGACGCGGGCGTGATTGCCCTGACGGCGTTCATTTCCCCGTATCGTGCCGATCGCGACAAGGCGCGTGAAATCAGCGCGGATTCCTTCATCGAGATCTATGTGAAGTGCGCACTGGACGTTTGCGAGCAGCGCGATCCCAAGGGTTTGTACGTGAAAGCGCGTGCGGGGCTTATTCCGGAATTCACGGGCATCTCGGCACCGTATGAAGAACCTGAAAACGCGGAACTAGTCATTGACACCGGCGTGGATAGTCTTGAGGAATCGGCCGCCAAGGTGCTGGCGTACCTTGAGGGTCGTGGAGTGTTTCTTTCGGCGTAGGCGCGGCCTCCCGCCTTTTCTTCAATTTTTTGTGAAGGTGCGTATCCTTTTGGATTCGCGCCTTTTTTGATCTTATTGGGCTTGGGCGTAGCGATAGGGGTAAAGCTCCGCGTGGACGCGCCGGGCTGATTTGACCATTTCCTTGTAGGGGGTGTCGGTAACGTCGATGAATCCGATGTTGTAGTTTTCGCCGTCAAACCAGCGGCCGGTGTTGGGTTCGTCGACGAACTGAAACCAATGGCAGCCGACGAAGGCGGGATGGCTGGCCACGCTGCGCACGTATTTTGCGTAGCATTCCGCGCGCTCTTTCTGGTTCGCGGTGGCGCGGAGTCCGGTATGGAACATGCCCCGATCCAGCGCACCGAAGTGAAATTCCCCGATTACGATGGGCTTGCCCAAATCGCGGTCGCCGACCCATTGGTCGGCGGGGAGCGTGCTGTAATAGAGGTTGTAGCTCATGACATCAACAACTTCGGCACAGGCGCGTTCGGTTTCGCGGGTGGGCGGTCCTGCAAAGCGGCATCCCAGGTAGAGCTGGTGCGGCGCATATTTGCGGCAGGCGGCGGCGACAACGTCAAAATAGCGTCGGGAAAAGCGATAGAGGAACGCGTCCAGATCGGCTTTGGCCGCAGGGTTGGGCGTACCGGGGGTGCGCAGGGCATCCCAGGATTCTGCGGTCGTGCCCCACGCCGTGTTCAATGCGGGGAGGCTTGTGTATCTCGCCTGCAGGTCAGCGATGAATGCCTGTCGACAGGGTTGGTCTGTTGGGCTTTCGAGGATGCCACGCTGGAAGCCTTCCCACGCCAATTCGTTATCCGCGAAGTAACCGATGCAGAGGGGGTTTTTCGCATGGGCGGCCGCCACCCACTGGAAGGCGGCGTCAGCGCGGGCCTCGAATTCGGGGGCGAAGACGTCCTTCATTTTTGACCAATACCCTGTGCCGCCAGTAATGGGGCGCACATCGCTGATGCTGGTGCTGACGACATAGGGCAGCGTGGAGCTGTTGATAACATCCGCCTGTGACCAATTGGCGACCGTGTTGAAACCCCAGGAGCGTAGACGCGCATACGCAAGGTTGCGCCATTGCTCGCCCCAGTTGTCGCCGTACTTGCGGATTAGATTGGCGCGATAGAAACTAAAGGCCCAGCCTTTTCCTCCGATAATTTCGGAGCCACTGTGGGCCCCTTGCACTTCAGTGTATAGTGCAGCGAAGGATCCCTGATTGCGGTCGGGCAGTTCAGCAAACCATTCATCGCGACCAGTGACAAAGGTAAGCTCGCCGGTGTTCACGCAGTCCACGCCGAGCGAAAAAAAGAGGTGGCCTTCGGGGGTGATGAGCCACCACTTTCCATCGATTTTTTCGGTGCGAAACCAGCCGGTTGCCTCTCGCTGTGGTCCGTCCGCCCAACCACCAAAGCTATCTCGCGCGGCGACCTGAGGACGTGCCTTGAGTTCGCGCGCTTCGGCCGTTCGGCGTTTCTGCAGGGCCGATTCCTTTGTAAGCTTACCCGGCCATTGCGCGTGCTTGTACTGACCGAAACGATCGATGAACGGCATCGCCACCGGGAGTTTGCCCTTGCCAAAAAGCCAGGCCTTCTCGAAGACAAGCTCGCAAGTTGTGGTGGGACGCCCAAGGTAGACTTGAAAGGCGGTTATCTTGGATGCGTCGAGCGTTGGCCCGATGCCGCGTGGCCCAAGCCCCGGCACGCCCCGCATTCCCCAAAGCTGATCATCGGTTCCGGTGTTGAAGCGCAGCGTCAGCACAGCGTGGCCTTTGGGCGGTATACCAGCCTCGGCGCTGTTGCAGTGCTGCTGCCCATCGCCCCCGGCATTGTCCACGCGCATGCAGGCGGTTACGGACTCTTCACCGGGGTTGAAGAGCGACACAGCGACGCCGGTGTATCCGCTCCAATCCCAAGGGGTATTCGGAGCCTGAAAGAAGACGTTGGGCCAGTTGACTTTCGCAAAATGCACCAGTCGGGCGTTGCCCTTCTCAAAGGGCACCCGCTCCAGGGTGGTGTTGTTGAGCACGACAAAATCAGGCAAAGCCATCGCACCGAAATCGATGAGCGGCGTTACCGAGGTATCCACGGCCTGTGATGCGGCCAGTGCGTGCATGGGAATGAGTATAAGTGCCGCGATGAGGTTCATTGTGGGGTGTTCTCCGTGATGTAAGTTTTTGAATAGGACAGCGCATTGTAACTTCCTGTAGCACTGAACGCGAATGTTCTCAGAATGGAGGGGGTGGACACTCGGCGACGACCCAGCGGGGATTGGTGTGGAGGACGTGGAGGCCTTCTATTGGGGTCTTTGCCCATTGTTGCTGCGGCAGGACGAGAAGACGTGCGCCACGTTTTTTCAGGGCCGGCAGGTCGATGGTTTCTTTGTCGTTTTCCCCGCTAGTGTGCCAAGGGTTGAGGAAGGCGAGGGTATGCCCGGACGCCACCGCGACATGGAGGTTGTGGTATCGGCCTCCCTGGATATGGACGCTGTCTGTGGCTTTGCGGTCGGGGCGTTCGAGAAAGTTTCGGACCGCTTGTCCAGCTTCGAAATCGGGGGTATCCATATCGGACTTTCGGGTCATGTAGGCGGCTTGAAGGAGGAAGGCGGCGATAAGGACGGCACCGGCGATGAGTCGGGCATACCGCGCCTTACCACCGAGGAAACCGGTTTGCGCCATGATCCAGTGAGCGGTGAAGGGGATGAGCAGGAGGCTCCATAGCACGGGGGTGCGCCAGAAGTTGTGTGAAGGGAGGCCGAGGCCCGCGAGGGAGACGGCTGCCATGGCTGCGAAGGAGAGTAGCGGAACCATCAGCCAGGTTCGCAGGGGGCCTTGGCGCAGGGAGAGCGGAATAATCGCGGCGAGGCCCAAGAGATTCATCGTCATGGCGTTTTGCGCAAAGAACTGAGCGGGCATACTGTCGCAAAACGTCTTGAAGAAAAGGTGGTTGGGGTTGGCGAGCTCAAAATAGCGGTTTCCGCTGGCGGATAAGAAGCCGAAGGCGTGACCGCCTGCCGTCTGCCACAAGCCGACCCAGAACACGGGATAGGCCAAGGTCGCGAGGAGGATTCCTAAGGTTGAGAGGGTTTTAGCGTCGCGGACCAGGCGGATCATGCAGACAGCGGCAAGGCAGGCGGCGACCAGCCAGGCCTCGTAGCGGGTGCCGGTGCTGAGGAAGGCCCAGAACCCCGTAGCGCAGAGGTCGCTTGTTTTGTGGGTGGAGAGCCATCGGGCCAGAAAGGTTAATGCCAGCACGAGGGTGAGGCAATACAGGGATTCACTCCAAGGGACGGCGGCGATGACGAGTCGCGGCCCAAAGCAGGCCGCCAGAAGCATGGAGAAGAGGGTTGTTTCGCCTTGCCGGAAGAGTGACCAGGTCAGCGCGCCCAGCGCGGCGACCAGCAAGGTGCCCACGATGCCGTTGGCGACCCACGGGGCGACCATGGTGTCGTCATAGACCTCAAGCGCCACGCCTGTGAGGTATTTTGGAAATGGCAGCCAAATCTCCGGTTGGAGGCGCAGTTTATGTTCCGCCCATTCACGGGCGAGGATGATGCGGGCGGATTCGTCTCCGGACTTGGCGTAAAACCCGTGCTGATAGAGGGCGTATTGTGCGAGTCCAGTGGCCACGACCAGGAGGAGTGCGCAGGCCTGTGGGGCGCGGCAGGTCATGCGGGAGCATCCGTCGGTGGTTGCGGCAACCGGGGCTTCGATTTTTCGAGATAGAAGCCGAGTATTTGGCAGGACACGGACAATAGCAGCAGGATCAGCACCCAGGGGGCATAGGCTATTCCGGCCCGGGCGAAACTATTCTTGAAGGTCCATACGCGGAGCTTGAGGTAGCCGTCGACCGAGGCGACGTGCTGTTTGATGTGGTAGTTGCCGCGCCCTCTTGTAAGCTGCCAGCGGATGAAATCGCGCAGGGTGTCCTTTTGCACATGGTAGACGATCTGGTTGGGCGAGTACTTAATGCGCAGGCCGGATTCGACCGCTTTTCGCGCTAGAACGGTATCCTCGCCACCCGCGACGGGAAACGTTTCATTGAAGCAACCCAGCGACTCGAAGACGGACTTCTGAAACGCGAGGTTGCAGCTGCTGAAACTGGTGGTATAACCGGCGGCATCGACGCGCCACACCTGGTCGAAACCTAGAATACCGCCGCCGGGAAAACCGAGCAGGGCCACGGCTTTTCCAAAGGGGGTGAGCACCCGCGTGGTGGTGTTGCCCATGACAATCGCTTCCGAGTGGATATGCCGTGCGGCCTCGGCCAAGGTGTCCGGCACCAATTCGCAATCGGTGTCGGTGAAGAAGACATAGGGCGTAGAGGCCGCAGCAACACCGGCATTGCGACAGGCCGCAGGACCGGAATTCCTGGCACGGCGCAGGATCTGAAAACGGGGATCGGTGATCGCGCTATAGTCCGCCCGGGTGGAGGCATCGTCCACCAATATGACCTCAAAATTATCGTGGGACTGCGCGAGCAGGGACTGGTAGAGGGTTTGGAGGTGATCGGGTCTCGGATTAAACGAGGGGATCACCACGCTGATTTTGATGTCCTTCATAAGCGGGACGTTTTCCATAGTTGTATTCGCACCGAAATCTGGCTGGGGCTGAACTATTCGGCTTTCCGAACGTCCTTGAGCAAGAGCTGGATCCTGGTCTCGCCGTTCCAGTTGTTGAACTGCGGGGTGTACGCGATATCGAGCGACCCACGCAGGGCATTTTGAAACAGGAGTTCGGCCATGCCGAAACCGATGGCCTCGAAGGACACATCACCCTGGCGCACGAGCATCTTGAGATGACGCTCCTTGAGAACTTGCCCGGACTGCGGAACAACCTCGACGCCGAGGGAACAGAAGATGGGCCCGGGGTTGTCGCGACCGATGGGTTCGAGCAATTCGAGCGCCTTTATGAGGGCGGCGTCCACCTGACTGAATGCGGCGAGTGCGTCAATTTCGAGTTCGGGGATTATTTCGCCGGGACCGAGGCGGCGCATAGCTTCTTCCTCAAAGGCGGCGGCAAAGGCAGAGATGTTTTCCTGACGGATAGTGATTCCGGCGGCGGCGCGGTGTCCACCGTATTTGACGAGGTGCGAACTGCAGGCAGCGAGTGCACCCACGAGATCGAAGTGGGGGCCACCGCGTGCAGAGCCGCGACCGAGCCCCTCATCATCGATGGCAATGACCACAACGGGGCGGTGGTATTGGCTTTCGATACGGGAGGCGACAATGCCGATGACGCCGGGATGCCATCCCGGGCGTCCGAGCACGATGCTTCGTTTTTCGGCGGTGAAACAGGCGTCGAGCTCGGCGGCGGCCTCCTCGAATATGCCTTTCTCGATGTTGCGGCGCTCCTCGTTGGCCTTGTTGAGGAGACGGGCGAGGTCGCCCGCTTCGTTGGGACATTCGGTGAGAAGAAGTTTGAGCGCGGCGGCGGCATCGTCGAGACGACCGGCAGCGTTGATGCGCGGCCCCAGTTGAAAGCCGATTTTTTCGGCGGAGACTTTCGGTAGCGCGAAACCAGCTTGCCAAGCCAGCTTGGCGAGACCGTTGCGCTGATATTTGGTCATATGCCGGATTCCGAGCGCGACGATTACCCGGTTTTCATCAAGCAGGGGCACAATGTCCGCGACTGTGCCCACAGCGGCGATGTCAAGGTCGTTGGGGGTGCCGTTGAGGGCGGTGGAGAGCTTGAAGGCGACTCCGGCCCCGCAGAGATGGATCCCGCGATAGTCCGGGCCTTCGCGCTTGGGGTTGAGCACGGCGAGGGCGTGCGGCATGGGCTCCTCGATGGCATGGTGGTCGCTGATGATGAGATCAACGCCGAGTTCACGGGCGCGATCAGCGGCCGCATGCGCCCCCATGCCGTTGTCCACGGTGACGATGAGGGTGACTCCGTCGGCGTGGGCCGCGTTGACATGATCGGGGTTAATTCCATAGCCCTCGGTCAGGCGCAACGGCATGCCGTAACTGAAATTGGTCAAACCGAATCGATGAAAGCCCTGGACGAGGATGGCCATCCCCGTGACGCCATCGACATCATAATCGCCGAATATCATCACCCGCTCGCCCCGATCCCGTGCCTGTGTGATGCGCGCGACCGCGCGATCCATGTCGGTCAAGAGGAAGGGATCGGTGAGCTGGGACAAGGCGGGAAACAAGAAGACGCGGACGGCTTCCTTCGTCTCAATGCCGCGTCGCAAGAGGAGATGGGCGACTAATGGCGGAATGTCCGCCTCGTTCGCCAAGGCTCTGGCGCGAGGCCAATCGGGTTCTGCAATGGCCCATTGGCGGGCGGTGGTGACGCCGTTCACAGGCGCTCCCGGGCGAGGCTGAGCAAACGTTCCACAACCTCTTCGATCGTGAGATGGGAAGTATCCACCAAGATGGCGTCCTCGGCCTGCCGCAAGGGTGAATCGGCGCGGGTCATGGATTTGTGGTCACGATCGGCAATGTCGGCCTTCAATTGGTCGCGATCGACGGTCATCCCCTTTTCTTCCATCTGGAGGGCGCGTCGTTCAGCACGCACATCAACGGAGGCGTCGAGGTAGATCTTGCACTTGGCCTTGGGAAAGACGACCGTGCCGATGTCGCGCCCCTCAGCCACGGTGGGCTGCATTTCCCCGAAACTTTGCTGCAATGCGACGAGATGCCGCCGGACGGCGGGTTCCTGGTCGAGCTTGTAGATGAGCTTGGTGATTTCGGGTGTGCGAATGGCGTCGGTGACATCGTGTCCGTCAACGAGCACCTGTTGTCCGTTTTCATTCTCGCAGATTTCGAGCTTCATGGCGCGGGTCGATTCAGCGAGAGCCGGTGCATCATCGAGGCTCAGCCCGAGATGTAGTGCGCGCCAGGTGGCGGCGCGGTACATGGCGCCGGTGTCGAGAAATGCGAAACCCATACGGCGGGCCACTTCCTTGGCCACCGTGCTTTTGCCGGTGCCCACAGGACCGTCGATAGCGATGATTTTTGTTGCGCTGCTCAAAGGAGTTTCCTTTTCAGAGATACCACCTGATGAAAATCGTAGCACGGGATTCGGAGTTCGCACAAACGCGCGATCAAAGTCCGCCGAAAATGGAGGCGATCCTTTTTACGACGGCCTCATCGGGGCCGGTGGCCACGATCATGTACATGCCGTTGCGCGCGGCGGCGCTGGGTATCTGCTTGGTTTGTGCCGCACCGAGTTGCTGGGCGAGATTCATCGACTCCACGATCGCGGATCCCACGTCCTTCTTCTGGTATTCAAACTGGGTGGCGATTTTTCCTTCATCAGCAAAATGGTAGACCGTGACCATGGCTCCGTCGACGGTCATATTCGCACCCTGATCGCCGCCAAGGCCGGGATTATCCGTGGTGGCATAGTTTTCGACGGTCATGCCCGCCGTCTCAAAGGCGAGCTTGGCGCGGTCGGGAGATGCAGGCTTGGGCCAGTACCGCACGACGAAGGGAAAGGATATAAAGACGAGCAATGCGATGATCGCCAGTTTTTTGATTGCGTCCATCAGTGAAAACTCCTCACGAGTGAGCCGATGAGGAGGTTCCATCCATCGGCAAGAATGAACATGACGATTTTGAAGGGGAGCGATACGAAGATGGGTGGGAGCATCATCATGCCCATGGCCATGAGCGTACTGGCGACCACCATATCGATGATGAGGAACGGGATGTAGATGATGAATCCGATGAAAAAGGCGGTGGTCATTTCGCTGATGATGAAGGCGGGGATGAGCACGGTGGTGGGCACATCGTCCGGGGTGGCGGGCAGAGGTAGCTTTGCGATGGACAAGAAAGTGCGCAGGTCATTGGGACGGGTTTGACGGAACATGAATTCGCGCACCGGCTTGAGTGCCTCAGTGACGGCCTGGGCCTGGGTGATTTCTCCACGGGTGTAAGGCTGTATCGAGTTTTGGTTTACTTTCACGTAGGTGGGGGACATGATGAAGAAGGTGAGGAAGAGGGCGAGGCCGACAAGAACCTGATTGGGCGGGGTTTGCTGGGTCGCCATGGCCTGACGCAGAAATCCAAGCACGACGATGATTCGGGTGAAGGAGGTGGTCATGATGAGGATGGCGGGGGCCAGTGAAATGACGGTGATGAGCAGCATGACCCCCAAGGAGGAGGAGACGTTCTCGGGTGCGCCCGCCTGCTGCATGGCGCGGAACAAATCAGGCCCGGTCGGCGTGGCCGGGGGCTGGGCATAGGCTTCCAGCGACACACCAATAAAAATGGCGGCCAACAGGGCGAGGGCCGCCAATCTAGTCCGCAGTTTCACGAATATTATCCTGCAAATAGCGTTGAAGGCGTTGCACGTCGCCCCGCAGCGACGTCAATTCGTCATCCTCCGGCACGGCCGCCTTGGCGGTGGGCGGTTTGGAGGCCGCGCGTAAAGCATCGAGAAAGCTTTCAGGCCCCGCGCTTTCCGCCGAGGGGGCGGAGGCTTGGGCGTCCTCAAAGGCTTCCGCGTCGAATTCGGTAATCAACGACATCTGGTTCTGGGTCAATCCGATCACAAGAACCCGTCCTCCTGACCGGACATAATGGAGTGCGGCCCTTGGTCCGAGATAGACCTTGGCGAGTACCTGTCCGTAATGTTGTCCGGCGAGCAGCGGGGTGCCTTTTCCATAGCGTCGCAGCAAATAGCCCCCTAGCACGATCACCCCGCATAGCACCAGCAACCACGAAAGGGTTCGAATGAGCTGGCTACCCATTTCGCTGCGAGGAGCCACAGGTGGGGTTTCGGCGTCGGGTCGGGCGGGGCTTGCGGGGCCCGCCCCCGCCAAGGCTTTTTGTGTTTCCTTCCACCATTCGGGGTTAGCGGTGCTTTCCCCGGTGGTTGTATTGGCTGGCGTCGGAGGCGGTGGCGTTTCTGCCTCATGGCTGGGAAGGGGGAGAGAACCTTCGATGGGCGGGTCGGGTACCGTACCGAATTGTACGCCGTTGCGGCCGTTTTCCTCGAGGGTCTGGGCGTTAGGTGGGTCTTGGGCAAATGCGGATTGCCCGAATCCGGCACAAAGGGCCAACGCTACAATCCCGAGGAAGAGGATGCTACGCATACTCTTCGGCCTCCCGCTCCGCCATGCCCACAATCTCGGCAATGCGCACATGAAGGATGTCGCCAAGCACAACAACTTCACCGCGCGCGAGGGGTAATCCGCAGACGCAGATGTCGGCCATCTCCCCCGCCAGTTTGTCGAGATGCAAGACAGCACCCGGTTGCAACTGCAGCACATCGCGCACATAGAGGCGACAGTGGCCGAGCTGGGCCGTGACCGGCAGCCGAACCTTGCGGATCGAGCGGACGGTGAGTGTGTCGCTCGATCCGGAGAATTCACCCAACTCTTCCTGAGGGGTCCCCTCTTCCGGTATGTTGGCTGCGTGTCCGTGTATTTTACTCATGTTTCCGCGATCACCAGTTCCTTGAATTTCGCCTTGAAAATTTCGCATTCCTTCTTGGGTTCCAACTGGCGCACCAACTGATTGGTTCGCTGTTGAACCTGCTTGAGGATGGATTCCTGAACCTGAGCGTTCTCCAGTTCCACCCGGGTCCGACCCCGCATGCGCTCGGTAATCTCGGCGGTGAAGAGATCCTTGTACTCCTTGCCTTCCTCGAACATCTTGAAGACTTCCTCGTTGCAGACCAGAACCACGCTGAAAATAACAATGGCGGGTGCCGCTCCTTCCTCAGGTAGGACGTTGGCCTTCAGGTCGGGGAAGCTCAGCACCTTCGCGCCGGCGGGGATGTCCTCGACAGGGGCTTCCTCCTCCACCTTTTTTTCGCCTTCGCCCCCTTCACCTTCAGCGGGGGTGAGCATTGGCTTTAGCACCATGAGATAAACCAGTATCGCGAGGCACAGGGGCACGAGCACGGCTATCCCGACCATGATCAGGGTACCACGCATCGACGATTTCTTTTTCTCTTGCCCCTCAACGGGCGGCGTTTCCGACATTGAACCTACCTCCTCGCGCGGGGCGACACCTACCGGTGGGCACACGCTGCGCTTGTTATTCTAGCACCATTGGGGTGGGGTGTCCATTTGTTGGACGCCGCCGTTTTGGGCGGCAGCGTCCAACAATGAAATCTAATCACTTCCGGCCCCTATTAGCGGGCGAGATTCACGGTTTCCTGCAGCATGGTGTCGGCTGCGGTGATGGTTCGCGAATTGGCCTGGAAGGCGCGCTGGGTGATGATGAGATTGCTGAATTCAGTGGCCAAGTCCACGTTTGAGCCTTCGAGCACCCCGCCTGCGACCGAACCACGCCCGCCAGTTTGCGGCACTCCAATTTGCGGAACACCCGAGGCGGTGGTCTCGACAAAGCTGTTCCTTCCGCCACGCGCGAGGCCTCCGACGTTGGAGAAGGTGGCGAGGGCGACCTGGCCGATGGTGCGACGCAAGCCGTTGCTGTAAACCCCGGTAAGCTGACCGTTGTTGCCCACGGTGAAGCTCTCCAGAGTGCCGTACGCGTATCCGTCCTGCGTGCGCAGGGTGACATCGCTGCCTGTCTGGGCGGTGGTCGAGAGCTGGGTGACGCTTGAGTAATCAACGGTGATGTTAAGGTCGGCGGGTGCTGATCCGGTGCTGGCCAGAGAAGCGGAAGGGATGCTTATCGCACCGGTGGTACCGGCGGGCATGCTACCGTCCGCGTTAAACGTGAGTGTGCCCGTGCCAACGGATGCGCCACCAAATTGCGCATCCCAGGTCCAGGAATTGGCGGGGGCGGCAAGTTTGGTGAAATTGAGAGCCAAATCGCGCGGGGTGCCCAGGGAGTCATAGACCCGCACAGTGCGTGTCACCACATCTCCGACGAGGGCATCGGAATCGAGGTTGCCGATCAAGGAGGCGGAGCTGGTGGCGCGGGCTGTGGCAACGCCGCCGATCCCCAATTGGATGTCGCCCGGCGGGGTCGTGACATCAAGGGTGCCTGCGCTGTCGGCAATCCAACCCTGCACCGTTCTTCCGGATGCAGGGTCAACCAATGTGCCTTGTGAGTTGAGCTGAAAGGATCCGTCACGCGAATAGGTCTGGCCGTTGGCGTCGGAAAGGACAAAAAAGCCGTTCCCCTGAATCGCCACGTCGGTATTGATGCCTGTGGTCAGGAGAGAACCCTCAGTATGGACAACGTCAATGCTGCCCAAGGACACACCCATGCCCACCTGCATCGGGTTGGTGCCGCCAAAGGTGTCGGTGGCACCCACGCCACCCTGCAAGGTCTGGGAGAAGAGATCCTGGAAGATCACCCTTGAGGACCGATAGCCCACGGTATTCACATTTGCGATATTGTTGGCCACCACATCCAGACGCCGCTGTTGGGCGAGCATCCCGCTCACACCGGTATTCATTGCTACGCTCATGACACTATCTCCTTTGTGTTGCGCCGCATCAGACGTTCTGCGGCGATGGGGGCCTCCCCAACGGGGTCCAGCCCGGTGGCGGGTGATGTGGCCGTTCCCGGCAACATCACCACGCTGTCAATTTGAGTAAAGACATTTGTTCCATCGCCGTCCGTTTCGAGGGCGGTGATAATCGTGCGGCTGGGCACGCCGACAACCAGTGCCAGCGGGCCCCGAATGACCAAGGTTTCGCGCGCGCCCTTGCGGGCCGCTAAATCGACAGCCGCTCCGATGGTGGAGAGATCTTCGTTGGTGAGGCGGATGCCCCGGTGCAGTAATCGTTGGGCAGCGTGCGCGGAGAGGCGTACGCTGCCCAGGGCTCCCGGTGGGGCCATGGCCAAGCTTCCTTGATAAGTCATGATTTTTTCCCCACGGCAGCAGGCTGCCCAATGCTGACCACGCCCGCCATCGGCAGCAGTGCGTCGCCGACACTGAGCAGGACATTGGTGCCATCGAGGTGCACCGAATCGACATTACCCGTGACGAGGGTTCCGGCCTCCGACACGCCCTGCACCTGCTGGCCAAGCATGGCTTGCGCGGAGATGAAATTGAGCTGGTCGATGTTGCCTGAAAGGGTGCTCATGCTTGTTTTGACACCCTCAAAGCTGGTGTTGAGGTTGTTCATCTGCTCGAGCGACGAGAATTGGGCGAGTTGCGCGATCATCGCGGAGTTGTCCATCGGATCCAGCGGATCCTGATTTTGCATTTGTTTCACCAACAACTGCAAAAAGGCATCCCGGTCAAGATCTTTGCTCTTGGTTGTCGTGCTCGTGGATGTCCCAGAGGTCCCGCTCGTGGAACTGCTGGACGTGGCCGCTTTGGCGGGGTCGGCGGATGTCTGGCCCGATTTCGCGATTTCATCCCGCAAGACACCGTTGATCTGTGCCTGGAAATTCGCGCTGAGCTGTTCGGTCGCGGCACGCCGTTGGGCGGAGGTTGGGGAGAGATTCCCAGCCCCGTTGCTTCGAAACGAAATCAGTGCATTCATGTACTCATCCTCCTTTCTGTTGTTGGATGTGTTTCAGACGAGGAGATTCAGACTTCCGTCCTGTCCTTGTCGTTCTTTCGGAGAACTTTTTCCTGCGCCGGTCGCCGCGTCCACAGGGGGAGTAGGGTCGTAACGGGTGGCTGAACCCCCTTGCCCCTGGTCTTGCCGGGTATCGCCCCCCGGCGAGAAACTCTGACCCATGTGCGCGGCGACCTGCACTTCAGGAACCGGCCCGCCCGGACGCGTCAACGCCTGACGCAATCCGGCCATCTGATCTTCCAGCGCATCGCGGACGAGTGGATTTGAACTTACGAGTCGCACGGTCATCTCGTCCCCGCGCGTTTGTACCTGAATATGCAGTTCGCCAAGGGACTCGGGCACGAGTCGCACCGACATCACGTGTCCGTTCCGATCCACGAGATACCGCACATTGCGAACCGCCTGAACCTGCACCGTGTCCAGCGCCTTGAGCACCGACTCGGTGGTGCTGGGGGTAGCATTGGTGGATGCGAGTTCGACCGCAGGCG
This sequence comes from Candidatus Hydrogenedentota bacterium, assembly GCA_903932505.1. GTDB lineage: Bacteria > Hydrogenedentota > Hydrogenedentia > Hydrogenedentales > CAIZGN01 > CAIZGN01. Next base: position 12,296 of record CAIZGN010000464.1, on the reverse strand, counting down.
GTTTGGCTGTCATCGTTGTCGGGGCAACGCTTTGCGTGGTTTGGATTTCGGGGACGCCCTTTGCGGAGAGTTTTGATCCCGGGGTCTCGGGGGCGGTGTCTGTCACCGGTTCCAGACCCAGCAGTGCGAGCTGTTCCCCGCTTATCAAGGCCGGGGGGTTTGTTCCCTCGCTTGTTTTCGGGGCATCGGGAGCGTTGTCGGAGGTTTGCGGCATGAGGAAGGCCAGCCACTCCGCGGTATTCTGTGGGCCCCGCCATGCGGCGTTGGGGAGCGCGGCGGCCAAGGGTAGTGGCGTCGTAGCGCTTGAGCCAGGGCTTGCTGATGTAGACGCGCTGTCGACCGCTGACGTTTCTTCGCTAGTGTCGTTGGCCGTTGTTGTGCTGCCTCCGCTGGTCATCGCGCTGAGGGGCACTCGGAGGAATTGACTGGGGGATTCGGCGACCAGCACCGCGAGTAGTGCTTCGGCGGTCTCGCTGTTTTCATCGTCACTGGTGTCTTTGACTTCAGTGGACTCTTCGGTTTCACTGGTGGGCGCAGTGGTGGACTGGGTCTTGGCGGCTGTTTCCGCAGCGTCCTTTTTTTGGGTTCGTGAGAGGGATTCCATCGCTTCAAGAAAGGAACCTGGGCCGCTCGCTGGAGGGGTATCGGACGCGGAGGAGGAAACCGATTCCGGAGCGGTGGATTCCGGAATGCTCTTGGGTGCGCAGGCTACTATCATACCGGTTTAGCTCCTTTCGGATGTGGTTAGGGCTTTGAGACGGGATGGGGTGCGTCATGGGGCCTGGAGTGGTTATCGCAGGTGCTACATCCCCTAGCGCTTCGCGCCACCCATTTCGAAAAGGGGATTTTCGACACGCTTCGCGTGCCTAACAATACGATCCCCTTCGAAGTGGGGATACTCGCTTCCTTTGGGGGGAGGCGGTTGTAGCTGTTTTATGCGCCGACTTTGGGGGCTGGGGCTTTTTCTGCCGCCCCGGTTTTGGGTGGCGCGGGCCGGGGTACGTCTTGAAGCGCTTTGAGAATGCTGGCCGCTTTTTCAGGGGTCATGGTGTTTAGGATTTCGCCTCGCTGCTTGTCTTTGACGTCGAGAAGGATGGCGGCGGCGTCTTGGGTGGGCAGAGATTCGAGGGCTTTCGCAGCGCTTTCGGCGTCCATAGCTGCCACGGATAGTGCTTGGGCCTTGATCTTGGCCTGGCGATCCTGTTCAGCTTGGGCGAGGTTGCCGTCGATTTGCTGCATCAGTGTTTTTAGTTCGGTCGTCTGCTGATCCAAGCTCTTTTTCCGGGCTTCTAGACGGGTCTCGTTTTCGGCGATTTCTTTTTCTTTGGCGGCCAGTGCAGCTTCTCGCTGTTTGAGTTGCTCGGCGAGTGCGCCCATGTTGTCGGCAGTGACTTTCTTTTCTTCGCCCTTTTCTTCCTTGACCACTTCCTTCCCCATCATTTTCTGGAAAGCTTCCTGATTGAGGTTTCCCGTGGCGGCGAGTGCGCCGATGAGGGTGCCAACGAAGACTAAGAGCGGCAGGAACACCAAAATCAAGATCTTCATACGGGCTCGTGTTCCTTCTTAGAGGGTGGGGTCGCGCTCCGACTTCGGGCCGCGTAGTTGGTGGCCACTTCATCGAGCAGTATTTGTTCCGCTTTGTTTAGTTCGGCCGTCCACGCCTCTTGACGGCGCTCTCTCAGGCGTTCGATAATCCGCCGCCGTTTCATGGCGTCCTCCAGCTCGTTTCGTCGTCCTTCCGCCGCTCGGTGCAGACGGGTGACCTCGGCCTCCTTATCCACACTGAGGCGGGCGAGGTGGCGCTCGTATTGATAGTACTGCCGGACGACCGCTGCGTCAAACTCGCCACGGGCCTTGTTGGCCCCTTTTTCAAGGGCCCAGATCTGCTCTTCCTGGAGCATGGTGTGCTGATGGCGGGCCAGGCTCTCTTCCCGGCGTGCGGTGGCCAGGGCTGAAGCTCGCAGATCTTCTTGTCGACGGCGAATTCGCAACAGGGTGTCGAGCTGTCTGGGTGTGCGCATCATGAGGCTTATCCTTTCAATGCGGCGATCATGTCCGCCTCCATCGTGCTGAATTCGGTGCGGACTTTCAAGTCTTGCTGGAGGAAACTGCGCACTTTCGGCATGAGGCGGATGGCCCGGTCGATGTCGGGATTGCTGCCTTGAACGTATGCGCCGATGTTGACAAGATCTTCGGCGTCGCGGTAGGTGGCCAAGACGCTGCGAATTTCGATCGCCAGTTGTCGGTGTTCAGGGGAGACGACCTCGATCATGGCGCGGCTGATGCTCTCGAGGACATCGATGGCGGGGTAGTGTCCACGGGATGCAAGCCCACGGGACAGGGCGATGTGACCATCGAGAATGCTGCGCACGTGGTCACCAATGGGGTCGTTGAGGTCGTCCGCCTCGACGAGCACCGCGTAAAAAGCAGTGATGCTTCCCGAGGCGTCGGTGCCCGCGCGTTCGAGCAATTTCGGCAGAAGCGCGTAAACCGAGGGCGGGTATCCCCGTGTGGTGGGCGGTTCGCCGATGGCCAGACCGACTTCGCGCTGGGCCATTGCGAATCGCGTGATCGAATCCATAATCAGCATGACGTCGGCACCCTGCCCTCGAAACCATTCGGCGACCGCCGTCGCGGTGTAGGCCCCGCTGACGCGCAGGAGGGCGGGTTCGTCCGAGGTGGCGACGACAACGACCGAACGGGCGAGGCCTTCGGGGCCCAGCGCGTCTTCGATAAATTCGCGCACTTCGCGACCGCGTTCGCCAATGAGGGCGATGACGTTGACGTCGGCGTTCGTATTGCGGGCGATCATGCCGATGAGCTTGCTCTTTCCCACGCCGCTACCTGCCATGATGCCGACGCGCTGTCCCTTGCCGCAGGTGATGCATCCGTCGATAGCCCGAACGCCCGTGGCGAGGGGTTCGTGGATGAGCGGTCGGGTCATCGGGTTGGGTGGGGCGGCGAGAAGGGGAACCTCTTCTTCCCATTGAGGGGCGGGGCGCCCGTCAATGGGCTGTCCCATGCTGCCGAGCACGCGGCCGAGCAAATCCGAACCCACCCGTACGGAGCGTGGCTTGAACGTGGGGATGAGGGCGCTACCGGGCCCGATCCCGTACATTTCGCCGAGGGGCATGAGCAGAACGCGGTCACCCCGGAATCCCACGACCTCGACGGGAACGCGCTCGCGACCGTTTCCGTGTTCCAGATAGCAGAGGTCGCCCACACTCATGTGGGGCCCGGTGGCCTGAATGGTCAATCCTGCGACCTCGACGATGCGTCCGCGTGGGACGAAGGGCTGGGCCTGTCGCACGCGATCGGTGTGGTCTTGAAGATGGATGGTGGTCATGGCTTTTTCAGCCGCCCAGTTCGGACAGTATTTCGTCGAGGATAACTTCGAGACGGGCGTTGACTTCCATGGTTTCCGAATGCACTTCGCAGCCGCCCCGGGTGATGCTATCGTCTGTTTCAACTTCGAGTTGCTCGATGCCTGCAAATTCTTCGAGCAGCATGACCTCGTGCGCCCTGATTTGTTCGAGGTCTTCGGGGTTCAATCGCACAATCAGCCGCTGGCGGTCGGATAGGACGGCGATCGCTTTTCGAACGGTGTTCTGGATGATAGCCTCAGGGGTTTTCAGCTCGCGGGAGATGACTCGGCGCGCGATCAAGGTCGTGAGTTCGAGGATCTGAGGCTCGAGTGATTCGAGAAAGGTTTCCCGAGCTTGCGTCATGTCGGCAATGGCTTGCTGGAGGGCCTCCGCGCATCCGGCGACGGCGTTTGTGAATTCCTGCCGGCCCGATTCAATGCCGCGCTGGCGTCCCTCCGCATAGGCTTCCTTGACCTTGCGTTCGGCCTCTTCGCGGGCCTCCTGGAGCACAGCCTCACGGAGGGCCTCGGGGCTCAGTGGTTCTTCTTCGACGTAGTCACCGGGCTCGTCGTCGGGGAGTGTATTGCCCCAGTCAAGCGGCATCCGGTCGGGGAACTCCTCGAGATCATCGCTGCCGATGCAATAGGCGTTCCTCGCCGAAATATCCGAAGATTTCAACACACGTGCCATGCAGGGTCACTCTCCGCCAGAGGCGTTATCACACCATGATCTCTTCGCCACCCTCGCCACGACCGCTGACGATCAATTCGCCGGATTCTTCGAGGCGTCGGATGACTGCGACAATCTTCTGCTGGGCTTCCTCGATGCTCTTCATGCGCGTGGGGCCCATGTAGTCGATTTCTTCCTGAATCATTGCGCGGCCGCGTTCGGACATGTTCCTGAAGACCTTGTCCGAAACCTCTTCCCCGGCTGACTTGAGCGCGAGTGCGAGGTCTTTACTTTCAATTTCGCGCAGGGCCTTCTGGATACCAGCATCGTCCACGAAGACGATGTCGTCGAAGGTAAACATCAAACGGGAGATTTCGTCGGCGAGTTCCGGGTCTCGCTCTTCCAGATCGGTCATGATGGCTTTTTCGGTGGTGCGCTCCACCCGGTTGAGAATTTCGGCGACGTCTTTCACTCCGCCCGCGAATGTGAATCCTTGGCTGAAAACAGCGGCCATCTTGCGTTCGAGTACTCGTTCCACCTCACGCACGATTTCCGGGGCGGTGCGATCCATCGTCGCGATGCGTCGGACGACATCCGACATGGTGTCCTGGGGCAGGGCCGACAGCACAACGGCGGAGATATTGGGTTCCATGTGCGCGAGTATGAGCGCGATGGTCTGGGGGTGTTCGTCCTGGATGAAGCTGGAAATCTGTGCGGGATCAGCCTTTTTCAAGAATTGGAAGGGGACTTCCTGAAGACTGCTTTGGAGTCGGCTCAGGATTTCGAAGGCTTTTTCCGCGCCGAAGGTCTTTTCCAGCATGTCTTTGGCGAGGTCGATGCCGCCGACGGTGACGAAGTTCTTTGCGACGGCCATTTCGTAGAGGGTGTCGAAGATCGCGCAACGAACTTCAGGGTCGACGTTGCCCAAGCCCGACAAGTCGAGGGTCATCTGGTCGACTTCTTCCTCTCTCAACTTCCCCAGAACCTTGCTGGCACGCTGGGGACCAAGGCAGGCCAGGAACATGGCTGCCTTCTTCCGGCCCGACATCTCATCGAGTATGCTGGGCTTTTCCTTCTTCTGATCCTTTTTGGGTTTGCGCATGCCCACGTTAGTCTTCTTCCTCACTCAACCAGGTTCGAAGCAACTGGGCCATCAAGTCGGGCTCGGTTTCTGCCAACTGTATCACCTGTTCAGCCACCCGCTCACGACGCACGTCCTCGCGCGTGGCTTCCGTGAGTTCGAGGGGCGTTGTGTCTTCTTCTTCCTCTTCCTCCCCGGGGCGCTCAATGGCGCGGAGCAGGAACATCCGGATGAGGAAGAAACCCAGAATAATACCGACAATCTGTGCGATGGTCCAACCCATTTGCTGCATTCCTTCGCGCGACTTTGAGGCCTTCATCTCTTCGATCTGTGCGACCGTTTCCTTCGGTATGGCGGGCCGCTGCCAATCCTGCACCTTGACCGTGGTTGGCATTTCGCCATCGCCGACGGCGGCTTTTGCCACGGACTCAATCGTGCTGATTTGTTCAGTGGTCAGCGGCACATATTGGTCGACGGTCTTCGTGTTGTCGTTCGGGTCGGGGGCCGATTCGTGTTTTCCTTCGGCCGCCACCGTCACCATGTATTGTACCACTGTGCCGCCGTCCGTGGCGGTTTTTGTATTGGTGAAGGAGGGCTCGAGGTTGGTGATGGTTTCTTTGGACGCTTGTTTGCTGGTCTGGCCGGTCTGGTTCTGTCCAGTGCCCTCGGGGACATTGGTGGTGGCACCGGGTGCGCCTTCGGGTGCGCGATCCTGAGTCGTGTAGTCGTCCTTCTTGCTGTAGGTGCTTATTTCAGCGCCTTCCTCGGCTTTGCGCTGCTCGATGGTCTTCTGGTCGAAATTCATGACCGCGCTCACCGTGACCACGCCGTTGATGCCCATGGCCTTGAGTTTTTCTTCGATCTTACGCTCGCGCACTTCCTCCTCATCGCGACGCACCTCGTTGCGTGATCCGGCGACAAAGGCGGGGCGGTCGCTTTGGGGCAGGTAGATGAATTCCCCGTTGCTCAAGGCCACTGTGATGTGCTGCTCGTCGAGATTTGGCGAACCGAAGCGGCTGACCATCTGGACAATGCCTTTGATCTGGCGTTGTGTCGGGGGTCTGTTGACGTCGAGCACGACGGACGCGGCCGAAGGCTTCTGTTCCTTCGAAAACAATTCTTCTTTGGCGTGGGTGATGGTAACGTTGGCCGCTCGAACAAAGTCGAAGGCCATGAGCTGTTTCGCGAGCTCTTCCTGAACCGCAACCATGAATCGTCGATCTTCGAGCCACTTGGTGCTCATCATATCGGTGCGGTCGAGACGACCCCACCCCTCGAGTTTGGGTCGGCCTGTGGGTGCTTCCGCCTCGAGGAGAGCCAATTGCGCCTCGTCGAACTGAGCAACAGGCACTTTGACGGTGGAATTCTTTTCCGAGAGCGTGTAGGGAAACTTTTTGGCGGCGAGTATTTCGCCGATTTTTCCGGCTTCCTGCGGTTCCAGACCTTCACGGATGGTGACGTATTGGGGTTGGGCGCCGGTGAGTACGAGATACCCGATGACGCCGGCAACGGCCAGGCCGGCAATGACGATATTCACCCGGGCGCTCATGCTGAGCTGCTGCCAGGCTTGGGCGGTGCCCAGGGCAAGTTGGCGCAAGAAATTCACGATCCACACCTCGCTGGTTGGGACCGGGGTTTACCCGTGTCCACAAACTCGTACACCCCAAGCATTTCCCCGCCGTGGGGTATGCTTGGGTTGCTACGGTGGCTGCCGCGTTCGTCTTGCGCCTGCGCGCCCATGGCGCGCCATTTTTGGGAAAAATCGAGGGTTTCCCGCAATCACCCCGATTCCGATTCGACGTCCGTTGTGTTCCAGACTGCTCGATTCTCACCCTCATTCACGGAACCCTTTCAGGTTCCGTATCTTCGCGGCATACTATTCAAGTTTAATCTCCGCTCATCCACTGAACGGGCACTAGGCCCATCCCGTACCCGGTGCTATCTTGCGCCTGCAATCGAGGGCAGCCCGCCTCCGGTTGCTTGCACGCGAAAACCCGGTTTCAACCTAAGTCGCGGATACGCAGTCTACACTTGCATCCGCATGATTTCTTCGTACGCCGTCATTACCTTGTTGCGTACGGTCATCATCGTTTGAAAGGCGACGTCGGCCTTTTCCACAGCCACCATGACTTCCGAGACGTCCTTGAGTTCTCCAGCCACCAGTTGTTTGGTGGTGGTGTCCGCCTCGGATTGGAGGCGCTGAACTTCGGTCATCGCGTCGGTAAGTGTTTCCTGGAAAGATCGCCCCCCCTCACTCACTCGGGGTGAGGGTGTTCGCATCTGCGTGGCGTTGATTTCAATCGGCCCTTTACGCAGGCTATCTATTCGCAGGGGATCAGCCATGGTGCCTTATTCCATTACACTTCCATGATGTCAAGCGCGCGCTCACCCATTCGCTTACCCGCAGCCATAACCGCGAGGTTGGATTCGTAGGCGCGTTGCGCGGCGATAAGATCCGTCATCTCAACGGCGATGTCGACGTTGGGATACTTCACATATCCGTCCTTGTCCGCATCGGGGTGGTTGGGATCGAACACCGCGCGCAAGTCCGAGCGGTCGTCCACAATCTTCTCCACCTGCACACCCTGAGGCGTTCTTCCGTCGGCGGCACCGAAGGGGCCACCACGGAACAGGGCGAGCTGTCGGCGAAAGGCACCACCACCATTGGCCATTCGCGTCGTTTGCGCGTTGGCGAGATTGTTGGCGATGACGTTCATGCGGGTCCGCTGAGCCCTCAGCCCGCTTACCGCAATTTCCCTTGCCGACATTGGTTGAAGCATGTATGGAATCCTTAACGTCCGAGCGCACTCAACATGCTCTTCTGGGTTTCAAATTTCTTTCTGAGCAATCGTGCGTAAGTCGTATACCGAGAAGCGTTTTCACCCAACTTCGCCAACTGCTCGTCCATGTCTACTTTATTGTAATCATTTTTGGACAAAAATGCAAGACGTTCGAATTGTGGACGTTCCGCGCGAAAGTCGAGGTGTCGGGGTCGGGTCGTGCGGAGAGCAAACCCGCCCCTTCCCTCGAGATTGTCGCGTAAGGTCTTTTCGAAGTCCAGCGTCGTTGGCGAGAAATTGGGGGTATCCACGTTGGCGATGTTGTTTGCGATCAGGCGATGGTTGATCTCGGCGGTTTTGAGTCCGCCGGTCAAAAGCCGGATCGTATCGACACCTCCAAACGCGTCCACAGTCTTACTCCTCGTTGGCGTGGTTTACACACGCGCTTCCTATACAGCAATGATTGTGCCAGCTTGGGTGATGCGGTCTAAGTACCCTACCCTAAAGGACTTAATGCAAGTCTGGGCTGAAGGTAGAGCGTGCGGGGGCGGCAATCTGTGCCCGACCGGGGAAGTTTCTGCCGATGGGTGAAAAAAAGAAAGGGCGGGAACCGCTTTTTGGAAAAGCGATTCCCGCCGCAGAGGGTCGGGGGAGGGTTACTTCGCAGTACGCAGGGTCTTGCAGAAGTTCAGGAAGATATCCTTTTGAGTCTGTACCACAGCTTGGGGGCCGGTCATTTTGATGAAGACGGTCTGCGCGCCGAGTTCGCAAACGGCACCGTAGAGCGTGGCATCTTTTGCGGCCTCGCCGCTCATACCCGAAAAACTGCCAGAGACTTCCAGGAAGGGGGCTTTCTGCCCAAGCACGTCGAGCTGGGGCAGCGCGGCAATTTCTTCAGGGGTGAGGGCTTTCTGGCCCATTTGCTCGGCCTGCCAACGGTTGATGTTGGCTTCCTTGCCACCAGCGGCACCGGCGAGGACGGCGACGTAGCACTGGGTATCCGGGTGATCCTTGACAATAAAGTTGGCCACCCGCATGGAGGTGCCGGGCTTGGCTTCCCATTCGGCGGGCGCGTCCCATTCAAGTTTGAGAGAGTTCTCTGCGGGAGCCCCCATCGCGCCCATAGCGCCCATAGCGTTCATGTCCATGCCCGCATGTGGATTTGCCGCATTTTGCGCAGGATCGGCCAGGGTGGCCGCCTTTTCCGCCGGGGGCTTAACACGCGTTTCGGTGACATTGATGGCTTTGGAGCTGTCGCCACAGCCCGTACCCAAGAACAAACCGCCCATTAATAGGGCAATCAGCATCGCATTCTTCATGGTTATTTTCCTTTCGTCTCACACAGGTTGACTTTGAAGCGCCCAAGGTGCGGGATTTCTCCGCACGGGATGAAAGCATACCCCAAGGCCGCAGTCGCCTGCAACCCCGGGCTGCGAACCTCATCATCGCGCTGAATTGGTTATTTGTTGACTCATTTCGAGAAATTTGATAGCATTGGAAATATACAAGATCGAAGTGGGGATTATAATGAAGGATCTCGTTGTTATAGCTGCTTTAGACGACTAATTCAGGAGGTGCTGGTTTGAGTGTGGTGACGGATGACTTATTGAGCGACGCCGAGCGTTTGCCGTGCGTCCCCTTTGCCGCAGTGGCCGAGTATAGGCTGCATCTCCCTGAGATGGTTCAGTATGTGGATGACGCCGTTTCCAGCGCGGGGCCGCTGGATTTGCTTATTGGCGGCAATCCTGTGACCAGGATGCAGAATAATCATGTGCAACATGGCACGTTCATGTCGACTATTTTTGCGCTCAGTGATTACGACTGCCTTTGCAAGATGGCCCCGTGGCTTTATCGTCTGCTGCATTCGAACGGATTTTCCTGGGATTATTTTCTCGTGCAGCTTCAGGGGTGGCAGGGGGCGGTGGACACCTATTTAAGCGAGATTTCGAGGAAAAGCATCGGTGTGGTTTATGCCTGGTTCATTGAGCACCATGAGGACTTCGTACAGCTTGCCCAATCCGATTTGAACTATGAAATGCCTTTGAAGCCCGAATGGTTGGCGATGCGGAGTACGTTTGAGAAACTCCTAGTCGCTGGCGAGCGGGAGCAATGCAATGCGCTTGCCCAAGAACATGTGAAGGTGCCCTCCGATGTCGAGCCCTTTTACGCACAAGTTATCCGGCCAGTCCTGTATGAAATTGGTATGCTTTGGGAACAAGGGAAGATATCGGTCGCCCAAGAGCATCTTGCTTCCGCCATTGTAGGGCAGATTATGGCGACGGTGAGCATGACGGTCATCCAGTCATCGAAACACAAGGGCAGGCTTGTGGTCACCTCTTCACCGAACGAGTTTCACGAGATCGGGGCGTGGATGATTGCCGACATTCTAGCGAACGATGGCTGGGATGTGCGCTATCTGGGCGCGAATGTGCCGGAAACCGAGTTGATGGAGTCCTTGTCGACTTTCCGCCCGGATGTGCTCGCCATTTCGGTCACCATGCCTTTTAATGTCGAGAAAGCTAGGGCCATCATCGGTTCGCTGCGGGCGCATTTTTTGCTCAAGTACACGAAGATCATGGTGGGTGGGCGTGGTTTGGCGGGCTATGAGGATCGTTGGGCAGATCTTGGTGCGGATGGTTTTGCGCTAAGCATCGATGGCGCGAAGAAAGTTGCGAACCAGTGGGATCGAAGTCATTATGCCTGAACCCCTCCCTCATCCTTATCCGCCCGAAGTCGTTGAGAACTATTTGAACACCGTCGGGCATGTCGTCGTGGTCGTGCTTGATGAGCAGATCAACATATCGGCCTGCAACGGTGCCTTTTCCCGTTTGATGTCGGGCGAGGTGGATTTTTCAGGTCGGCCGGTGCTGGATTACCTGCTTCTGGAGACTCCGGGTGACCATCCGTTCAGCGACCCGTTGGCCGGGTCGGGGCGGCGCTTGACGTTCATTGCCCCCGACCAAACGCTCTTTTCGCTCGATTGTGCTGTCTACAGAACCTCCTCCGGCTATCTTCTGTTGGGGGGGCAACCTCTGGTGGCAAAAGACGAGTCCGTGGAAAAGATGACGAGGATGTCCAATGACCTTCTCAATGTCACCCGTGAACTTTCCGCAAAGAATCGCGCGCTGGAAGAGGCCCGGGCTCAAATCAAGGTGTTGAGCGGGATCGTGCCGATTTGCTCGTTCTGCAAGCAAATTCGCGATGATGCAGGGTACTGGAGCAATCTGGAAACCTTTGTCAGTGAGCACTCGGAAGCGATGTTCAGTCATGGGGTCTGCCCGACCTGCATGGAAGAGCACTACGGGAAAACGTAGGGCTACGTCTGGGCGGGGGTTGTATTCTTCATTCAGCACTACTTTGAAAATCCCACTCCTTATGATTGACATCATACTGTTAGACGTTGAATAATAAAGCGTCGAATTTTCTCTGGGGAGATTGGCGCTCGCGGATGCGCGGGCATAACGGCGGATATTCCGCGTGGTCGCGAAGAGGATAATCATGATTCGAACACGCATTATTGGTACCGGACGGTGTTTGCCGGATAAGGTGGTAACCAACACAGACCTGGAACACCTGATGGACACAAGTGACGAGTGGATTCGTCAACGCACCGGAATTGTGCAGCGGCACATGGCGGAACCTGGGACGGGACCATCAGATTTGGGTGCGGTAGCGGCGAAGCGGGCGCTGGATGCGGCGGGCGTTTCACCCAGCGAGGTGGACTTTATTATCTGCGCGACGATCACGCCGGACTATTTGTTTCCAGCGACCGCGTGTGTGATGCAGCACAAGTTGGGGATCAAGAACTCAGGCGCGATGGACATCAACGCGGCGTGTTCGGGGTTTCTGTACGGGCTTCAGATTGCGGACGCGTTTATTCGCGGCGGTACACACCGGACGGTACTGGTGGTGGGTGCGGAGGTGTTGACGGCGAGGCTGGACTTCACGAACCGCAATACCGCGATATTGTTTGGGGATGGATCGGGTGCCGCCGTGCTTCGTGCCGATTTCACGGGCCGTGGGGTCCTGTCGACGTACACGAACGCGGATGGCAGCGCGGGGGATATTCTTTGCATTCCTGCGGGGGGTACGAAGCAGATTATCACGCCGGACAATGTCAATGAGGCGGAGATGACCGTGATTATGGACGGCCGGGCGCTGTACAAGCGCGCGGTACTGGCGTTTGGTGAAGCGACGCAAAAAGCCCTCGAGCCAACAGGGCTGAAAGCAAGCGATATTACGTGGTTTTTGCCGCATCAGGCAAACCAGCGGTGCAGGTCTTCCACTGGCAGCGGCTGTTCATGAATCTATTTTTAAAGTTATTTTCCTCGATATTGGCCTGTTTCATGCAGTGAGCGGGATCTATTCAGATACAGTCAGAGAAAAGGATTTTACGGCAAT
>CAIZGN010000463.1 GCA_903932505.1 Candidatus Hydrogenedentota bacterium | reverse complement strand
CAGCCGGTTGGCCTCGCAGGCACCGGTCTCGACCTGTCCAAGTTTCTGCATGAAACGGTGGACAACACGGAACCCGGCGTGGAGACCATCATAATCGACCAGCGGATGGCAATCCAGGCGATCAAGGATCGCACCCTGATCGACCAGCACAGCATTGCCAAATCCAATGAGGCGCTATCCAAGGCGGATCGCCTGTTTGATGACCCCAATGAAGTGGGAGCCATGCAGTCTGCTTTCGCAAAACTCAGGAACGGGAGCAAATCCGAGACCTTCTTCGTGCAGATGCACGGTCGCCGCTGTATCGCCGGCGTCGCGTATGTGCCGGGTCTCGACTGGTATGTCCTGTCTGTCATTGACCTCAATCAGGTGATAGGCAAACAGCTCTTCGCCCCGCTCGTGATTTTCGGTGCCATTCTCACCTTGTTCCTGTTTGCCGTGACCGAACTCGCGGTGAATCGCGTGGTGCTACGACCGGTCACTTCCATCACCGCAGCCGCCAAGCGCATGGCGGACGGCGATTACGATGTGGAGCTTTCATCCGTGCGCAGGGACGAGATCGGAACCTTGGCGCGCACCTTTGACGAAATGCGGGGCAAGATACGCGACCATGCCGAAAATCTCGAGCAGCGCATCGAAGACCGCACCGCCCAACTCAACGCCACCAATATTCAGCTGCAGGAGAACATGAAAAACTTGGAACACGCCCTCGCCAGCGTGCGTACCCTCGAAGGTATCCTGCCCATTTGCGCGTCCTGCAAGAAAATCCGGGACGACGAGGGATACTGGACGCAGGTGGAGGCGTATGTGACCAAACACTCGTCCGCAGAGTTCAGTCACGGCATTTGTCCCGATTGCGTGGAGAAGATCTACCCTGATTACTCCGCGAAGCTCCTGAATGGGCAACGCGACGACGATTAGCCAATCAGCGGATGGCCGAAAACAGTGAAGTTGCGCCCGAAAATGTTTCGGAGTAAGCTTACCGGGTCGTGCGCGGGCCGATGACGGCATCCAATACACCCAAAACCAGCCGTTCCGTATCCATACGGGCGGACTGAAAAAGCGAAAACCATATGTCTTCTACGCCTCGATCAGCGGGCCATGCCCCGGCCAAAATGCATGGGAAGGATCTGACCACCGGTAGCGTCGCCCGGAACCTGATCGCCTTTTCCATACCTATGCTGATGGGCAGTCTCGCCCACACCACCTACAGCATCATCAATGTGGCATGGGTGGGCAACGGCCTCGGCACGGACGCGATGGCCGCGATCACTGTGAGCTTTCCCATCCTCTTTCTCCTGATGGCGGTCGCGGGCGGGCTGACCATGGCCACCAACACCCTCGTGGCACAGGCCTACGGCGCGAAAGACGAAGTGCGGATACGCCAGGTGATTCAGAGCTCCCTTTCGCTCACCGTGCTGTTTGGCACACTCTGTCTGATCGCCGGACAAGCGGGAGCCGAGTATGCCGTGCGCGCCATGGGCACACCCCCGGAGGTCGCGCCACTGGCGGCAGGTTATCTGCGCCTTTTCGTGTGGACCACCCCCTTCATGTTCGGCATGTTCCTGCTCGCCTCCACCATGCGGGGCATCGGCGACTCCAAGACCCCGCTCTATTTTCAGGTCGGCTCCCTGCTGGTCACCATCGCGCTCGATCCCATCCTCATGTTCGGATGGCTCGGATTCCCCCGTTTCGGCCTCAACGGAACCGCCCTGGCGACCGTCGTCACCCAAGCGGGTGCCTTTGTGGCCTTGGCCGTGTATCTCCACCGGAAAAAACACACCGCCAGCCCGGATTGGTCGCACTGGCGCATTGATGTCGGCACACTCCTGCTCGTGCTGAGAATCGGCGTGCCCTCCATGCTGCAACAAGCCATTGTAGCCCTGGGCACCCTCGGCGTGGTTCGCCTGGTAAATCATTTCGGGGCAGAGAGCGCCGCCGCCTATGGTATTGCCATGCGCATCGACCAGTTGGCTTTCATGCCCGCGATGGCCATCAGCGGCGCGTGCTGCAGCGTGGCCGGACAAAACATCGGTGCGGGTTTGTTTGACCGCGTACGCGGCGTCCTGCAATGGGGGTGGATCATCGCCCTCTCATTCACCCTCCCCGCGTTTCTGCTGTGTACCAGCATCCCCAGTTTTCTTATGGCCCTCTTCGCGCACCACGACGAAGTGGTGATACACACCGGCGCGCATTACCTCCGCATCGCCAGCCCCGGCTACCTCATGGTCGCCATCATGTTCGTCTGCAACGGCGTCATCAACGGCTCCGGCCACACCCTCCCCACCACCCTCTTCACCGCCGTCACCTTCTTTGTAGTCCGCGTCCCCCTCGCCATGTTCCTCCCCCAGTGGTTTGGCTCCGTCGACGGCATCTGGTATGCGATTCTATTTAGCTACGTCGCAGGCATGACCCTCAGCGTCCTCTACTACTCCACAGGCCGCTGGAAACGCCCAGTATTCATACGCAACCGCTACCCACTCCGCGCCCCGGTAGAGACCCTCGCCCAAGAGGAAACCGGAGGCTGAGCCCCCCACCCGCGCGCCCCCGTAACGCAAGCATCTTGCCTGCCCCCCCAGCTTTCACATCCACCCCAACCTCGAGGTCATTTCGGAGGCAGTGAGTAATCTTGTATCCTCCAGACGTAATCAGTCTAGAGAACGCCGGTACAGATCGAAGAAGGTGTAGGGATCACAGAAAACCCATTCCTCTTTCGCGTACTGCGCCTTGAGCAGCTCAAAGACCTGTTTCATGGTGCTCGGGCGTTGCAGGATCCACCGGTAAATAAGGAAACGGGGCTTGTCGCCTTTGGCAGAGGCCACCATTTCCTTCGCCGTTACATCGAGTCGACCAAGCCTGGGGTAAATATCACTCACAACCCGCAGGAAAGGCGTTCCGTTGACCACCGGTTTGGCAAATCCCAAACATGTACCCACGCCGTCTGGCGAGAATTTCGCGTAGGCCTCCTGAACCCGCTGTGGCATGTCGCCGTGGAATCCGTTTATAACGAATCCCGTGATGCGATAGTCGAAGCGGTCATAGTACGCCTGGTTGTGCTTAACCCAAAGATCGAGCGCATCGGGAAGGCCGCTGCCGAGCCGGTCGCCGGTAAGCAACGTCGGGTTGAGATAGCCCGCCCCCGAATCTCCACCAATGAACCAGTCGTTCTTGGACTTCGTGCGATAGACGTAGTCGAACACATAAGGGGCGCGATCGCAAAGATTGGGGTTGAAGGCCCACGCGATGGGCAGGGAACCACGGTCGGGGTCGTCCCACACCAATGGGATATGACGCGATAGCCAGGCCGCAGAATCATAATCGCCCATGTAGATAAGCACATAGATTTTTTCTTCGAGCTTCTGGGGTTCCGGTTTGGGGTTTTGCTTGTAGCGCGGTTGCATCGGGAAAAACCGCCAGGCCGAGGCGTTGGTCATACAGGACAATCCGATCGCATCCGCGTCCATGATGGCGTTGTGCGCGGAGAGGATCGCCGCGTACTCCCATTCGGTGGCCACGGGGTCGTGTTTTCCGCCCGCCGGGCCGGAATTGGTGTATTTGAGGTTCCACGGGATGAACCCGCCCACCGTGGTGAACCCGGACCCGCCGTTGCGCTCGTATTGGGCCTTCAATAACGTCATCAAGGTCTTCCGGTCCGTCCCCGGTGCTTGTTTGGGATCATCCACCGACGGCTCATCGGCCCATACGCCGAGATCGAAGAAAAACGCGCGCTGCGCGATGTAGTAGTCGTGATTGGCAAGGGTGGCATTGGCCAGGTCGTGATAATTGAAGCCGGGCTGATCCGGCACTTGCGTGTAGGCGTCGATAAAGTAGGCCATCAGCGTGGGATGGCAACGCCCGGTATCGAGGTAGGTGCGCTTGGCCCACAAATACGCATCGCACTTCACGCTCCCGGATTCATGGCCATCAAAACGGTCGACTAGGGACAACTTCACGGGATAGTCCGGCCAATACTGCCGCAGCAAGGTCTCAAAGGTGCTTCCCGCCCGAACCGGCAACCAGCTTTCCACCCCGCAGATCGTGGCGGCGACATTCGAGGTCGCCAACACCTTTGGATCCCACAGCACAACCCCGACGCAGTCGCCACGAAACCGCTGAATCAAGCGCCCGAGATCCGCCTCGTTTTCGACGACCCGATCCTTGAGCCAATCCTGACGCATCACGCCCAGCCAATAGTCATCCAGCTGCACCGGCCCGGTGGCGCTGTCCCCGTTCAAGAAACGAACCGCCAGCCGGGGCCGCTCACGATTGACCACGCCCTGCAGCGACGACACGAACTTCGCGACATCGTAGCGCAGCACCGAATCATTCGGGAGTCCGGCCAGACAGGCTTGGAGGTCAAAATACACCAGGGGTTCCGGCGGCGCAGCGAAAACCGAGAGACAAGCCATGAGCAAGACCATTGAAACATTCCTTTTCCGTTTTGAATAACCTGGGCACGGCATGTCGCCGCACAGGGGACATCCTACGGGATGCCCCGAGGCTTTTCCAAGTGCCCGCCGTATTGCACTTTTCATGGGCCGTGGTCTATTGTGGAGGGGTGTTTTCGGCGGACAGGGTCTGGTTGCCTGTCTTTCGCCCTTGCATTTTTCGACCACCAAGGAGAAGTCCGATGTTCGAGCACCGTATCTTCCTTTTCAGCATCCTGTCGGCGGCATTCCTGCTGACCATGCCCGCAAAGGCCATGGACAGCGCGTCCCTGCAACGCTTGTTTGCCGCGCCGCCCACCGAATACAGCACCGGCCCCTTGTGGGTGTGGAATGATCAGCTGACGGAAAAGCAGATTGTCGAGACTCTGCAGTCGCTGGCGCAACAAGGCGTGAAGCAGGCCTTCGTCCATCCCCGCCCCGGGTTGATGACCCCCTATCTTTCCGAGGATTGGTTCCGCTTGTGGAAAGTCGCGCTGGCCGAAGCCGAGAAGCTCGACATGAACCTGTGGATCTACGACGAGAATTCGTATCCCTCGGGCTTCGCGGGTGGCTTTGTGCCCAAGGCAATGCCGGAATCGCGCTCCATCGGCATAGACTGGCAGGAGTCCGAAACCGCCCCCGCTTGGCGCGACGTCACCATGGCGATTTTCCGAGTCACTG
Organism: Candidatus Hydrogenedentota bacterium; assembly: GCA_903932505.1. Taxonomy (GTDB): domain Bacteria; phylum Hydrogenedentota; class Hydrogenedentia; order Hydrogenedentales; family CAIZGN01; genus CAIZGN01. Next base: position 7,154 of record CAIZGN010000463.1, on the reverse strand, counting down.
ACCAAGGTTATGAAGTCATCCCCCGCACTCTGCCCGCCGGGCAGGAACTGCCGAAGGGCAAGTACATGGAGGCCGTGCGCACGGAAGCCTCCACGGGCCCGTGGTTTGGCGGCACTTTCTATGTGGACTTGCTGCACCCCGGTGTCACCGAAAAGTTTCTCGACATCACCATGGGCGCGTACAAGCGCGAAATCGGGGATGCCTTCGGCAAGCGCATGCCCGGCGTGTTCACCGACGAGCCGCATCTGGCTATGGCAAAGGGCCTGCACTGGACGCCCGATCTGCCCGAACAGTTCAAGGCGCGGTGGGGCTATGATTTGATGGAGAAGCTGCCCAGCCTCGTCAAGCCGCTGGGCGACTGGAAAAAGGTGCGGCACGACTACTACCAAACCCTGCTCGACTTGTTCATCGAGCGCTGGGCCAAGCCATACTACGACTATTGCGCGAAGAACAACATCGCCTTCACCGGCCACTATTGGGAACACGAATGGCCGAACACCCGCAGCGCACCGGACAACATGGCCATGGCCGCCCACCAGCAGCAGCCCGGCATCGACATTCTGTTCAACCAGTACGACGAGACCAGCCCCCACGCGCAGTTCGGCAATGTCCGCGCCTGCCTGGAGCTGGGCAGTGTGGCCAATCAAATGGGCCTTCAACGCACCCTGTGCGAAACCTACGGCGGCGCGGGCTGGGATGTCCGTTTTGAGGACTTCAAGCGCATTGGCGACTGGATCGAGGTGCTCGGCGTCAATCTGCTCAACCAGCATCTCTCCCACATCACCCTGCGTGGCGCACGCAAGGGCGATTATCCACCGACCTTCTCCTATCACGCCCCCTGGTTCAAGGAATACAAACCGGTGGCAGATTATTTCACGCGACTCTCCTCCGCGCTTTCCCAGGGACAGTCAGCCAACAGTGTGCTGGTGCTGGAGCCCACGACCTCGGTGTGGATGTATCAGGGCGAGGAAAAGCGCGAAGAAATCGGCAAAGCCTTCCAGAAACTGATCACGCAGCTGGCTCAGACGCAAATCGAGATCGACCTGGGTTGCGAAGATATTCTGGCGAATCACGGCCGCGCTGACAATCAGGCGCTGGTCGTCGGGCGGATGACCTATCGCACCGTGGTCCTGTCCCCGCAGACTGAAAACCTCAACAGCCCCACCGTGAAGCTACTGTCGGCCTTCCTCGAAAAGGGTGGCACGGTGCTCGACTGCGGTCATGCCGAAGCCACACGCATCGATGGGGCCGAGGCGGACTGGAGCATTCTCACCGCTTCGCCGGGCTGGAAAAAGGTTGATGAGGCCGGAATCGAACCCGCATTGCAGCAACGCGCGGCCGGCGGTTTTCTCATGAAAAAAATCAGCGAAAAAGGAACGCTCTACCACATGCGTCGCCGTATTGACGATGGCGAAACCCTGTTCCTCGCCAATATCGCCATCGACGCGCCGGTCACCTGCACCATTGATACACCCCTCCGCGCGGCATCACAGCTCGACCTGGAGACCGGCGAAAGCCGCGATTTCGCCTGGCCCGCCAACAACGAAATCACGCTCGCGCCCGGCGGCAGTCTCCTGCTGAACCTGCGCCAAGGCGAGGGGAAAACCGCGCCCGCCGCCGCACCCGTCACCGTCGCATCGCTGCCCGGTGGTGAATGCACGGCGAAGCGGGTCGAGCCCAATGTGCTCACCCTGGATTATGTGCGCATGGTCGGTGCGGACATGCCCAAAGACCCCATCTATTTCCACGAGGCCAACTGGGCTGCCTTCAAGAAGAACGGTATCGACCGCGACCCTTGGGAAACGGCCGTCCAATTTGGCGATGAGCTGATCAAAAAAACATTCGCGCCCGACAGCGGCTTCGAGGCGGAATACCGCTTCAACATCGACGGCGCGGTGCCGCCCGCGCTCCATTTTGTGATGGAGCGTCCGGACATCTACACCGTGCAATGCAACGGCCAGCCCATCGTCTGGGACAAACAGTCGTGGTGGCTCGACAAGGCCTTTGGCAAGCTCGACATCACCGCGCTGGCGAAAACAGGTGAGAACGTCATCGCCATCAAGGCCCAACCATTCACCATGTTCCACGAGATCGAACCCGCCTATGTGCTGGGCGATTTCTCGCTGCGTTCCATCGAAAAGGGTTTCGTCATCGCGGCCGCGCAACCGCTTCAATGCGGCGCATGGAAAAACCAGGGCCTGCCGCTCTACGGCGATGCCGTGACCTATGAGCGCACCTTTGACGTCGCGGACAAAGCCGGACGCTTCGACGTGGAACTGCCCCAATGGTACGGCAGCGTGGCGGTGGTCGAAGTCAACGGCAAAGCCTCGGGCCCGATCTTTCACCAACCGTGGACCCGTGATGTAAGCACACTGATCCAAACCGGCAAGAATGTCGTGCGCGTCAAAATCTATGGTACGCCGAAAAACACACTGGGCCCGCACCACGGAAACCCGCCGCTAGGCATTGCAAGTCCCGGTGCCTTCGCAAAATCCCCGAAGGACGGCCAACAGCCCGCAGGTTCCGAATACTCCACGCTTGAGTACGGACTCTTCGCGCCGTTTGAATTGAAGCAGTCGAAATAGGTTGGAGTCGAATCGATTTTCAATCGGCTCCGGGAGGGTCATGACGGTGAATATGCGCTGCAAACGAACTATTATTGCGGTGGCGGTGGTGGTCTGCCTGTTATCCCCTTGGAGAGCCTTCGCCAGCGCGGTGCCGTGGCCCCTGGAGCGGCTTCAAGCCGCTCCAGCCTTTCAGCCCGCGACGGAGTTCAAGGAAAAGGATGTGCAGGCGGTCTACTTTGACGGCTTACCCTATCACGGACAACCCACCCGTGTCTTTGCGTGGTATGCACTCCCGACCCTCAAGCCGGGGCAGCGTTGTCCCGCGATGGTGCTGGTGCACGGGGGGGGCGGCACCGCCTTTGCCGCGTGGGTGCGCCTGTGGACGAGTCGCGGTTACGCGGCCATCGCCATGGACACCTGCGGGGCCATGCCCAAGGGTTCCTATGGAAAATGGGAACGCCATGAACTCGGAGGCCCTCCCGGCTGGGGCGGCTTCGAGTCGCTGGAAGAGCCGATCGAGGATCAGTGGACCTATCACGCCGTGGCGGATGTGATGCTGGCCCATTCGCTCATCCGCTCTTTCCCGGAAGTGGATCCCGAACGCACGGGGCTCACGGGCATTTCATGGGGCGGCTATCTGACCTGCATCACCGCAGGCGTTGATGCGCGCTTCAAGTTCGCCGTGCCAGTATACGGCTGCGGCTTTCTTGGCGATAATTCCGCGTGGCTGGAGCAGTTCAAGCAAATGGGTGTCGACAAAGCGGGGCGATGGTTGGCGCTGTGGGATCCGTCCATCTATCTGTCCCATGCGGCCATGCCCATGCTCTGGGTGACCGGCACCAACGATTTCGCCTATCCCATGGACTCGTTGCGCAAATCCTATCGCCTGCCCAAAGGCTCCCGAACCCTTTGCATCCGTATCCGCATGCCGCACGGCCACGGTGGCGCGGGTGAGAATCCTGAAGAAATTCACACCTTCGCGGACAGCTTCTTCGAGTCCGCTCCGGCCCTGCCAGCGCTCGTGACGCAGGGTCGTGATGGTCGCGAGGTCTGGGCGAAGTTTCGCTCTCCTGAGCCACTGAAGCAAGCCGAGTTGGTGTTCACGAAAGATTTGGGCAAGTGGCAGGATCGGAAATGGGAAAGCCTGCCTGCGGCCTTGGATGCCGCGACCGGCGAAACCCGCACCACCCTGCCCGATGGCGTCAAAGTCTACTACTTCAACGCGATAACCAGCAGCGGTTTGGTCGTCAGCAGCGAACATGAAGAGTGGGTTGAGTAGCACATCCGGCGCGTGAGCGACTTATTCCTCCGGCGTGTCCACCGGCACTTCCTCCGGCTCGTTGCTCGTCGTCGGCGCGCTTTCAGCTTTCCAGACCGTCAACTTCAGTACGCTCCAGCCCGTGAGGGAAACCAGCACAAAACCAACCGCTACCATCTGCGACACGGTGAACCGTTGCAGCACGGTGTGCGCGTTGTCCGCGCGGAAGGTCTCGATGAAGAAGCGAAGCACGCCGTACAGCATCGGGTAGAGGAAAAGCACCGCCCCGGGACGGCCCTGATGCCATCCGCGCTTGTACGCGTAGCGCATGATGAAGAACAGGAAGACCAGCCCGATGCTTTCGTAGACCTGTGAGGGGTGGCAGGGCAGGGAACAGGGCGCACTCGGCGTGATTAGGCCCGCCTCAAGCTGTTGCGCATACGCGCCAATGTCCCGCTTGGGATAAGACACCCCCCACGGCATCGTGGTGGTGCGTCCCCAGCAACAGCCATTAAGAAAACAGCCAAGCCGGGCCACAGCATGCCCCAAAGGAATGAACGGCATGGCGATGTCCCCCATGGGCAGAAAAGGCACCCGCACCCACTTGAGGTAGATCGCCGCACCCAGCACGCCTCCCGCCAGCCCGCCGTAGAACACCAGTCCCGGCCCCTCCCAAAAGCGAACCGAGAGCAGGAGGTCCATCCAGGTCCACTCGGTGTATTGGACGATGTGCCAGGCACGTGAACCGACCAGCGCAAAGATAAAGGCCCACAGTCCGCACATCGTGGTGACCGGATAGGGGCGTTCCAGCTTGTAGTTTTCTCGAACCGCAAGTATGGCCGCCAGAAGAAATCCGAGCGACATCATCACGGTGTAGGAATGAAAACGGAATATGCCGATGGAAAGCAGGGTGGGGTACATCGCGGATTTGCCTGGTTCTGAAGAATGAATTGATTGATGAAAAGAGTGAAGAACACATCCCCGGCCTCCGGGGATGTGTTCTAATGACGTTCCTATAGGTTCACGCGAGCCGCCGAAGCACCCGCATGTCGAAATCTACGATTGCGCACAGCCCACGCGGCGCGTCCGGCCGTAACCGGTCGCGAGCACAAGCAGGGTCAGGATCGACAACGCCAGAGAACCCGCATCGCCACCGGAAACATCCGCAGGCGCTGGTTTCTCCGCCACCTTGCCGGGCTTTAATCCCAATTGAATTACGCCGCCGTGGCGAATCCAGTAGCCGAGGTATTGAATGTTCCCCACGGTGCGCTTTTCAACCGTGTTCGTACCCAGCCATCCTTCCACAGAGTCGCCCAGCACCCAGCGGCCATCACCCTCGGCCTCGCTGAAATAATAAAGCTCCACTTCGCTTGCCTTGCGATCGGCGGGCAGGGTCAACCACACTTTCTCGAGTTGTCCATACACCTCATTCGGGGAAAGCAGGTACGGGGTTCCCAGACCCGGGGCCAGCGGCGGCACCGCATCCAGACCAAGCGCCACAAGCTTCACTGCACCACCGGTTCCGCCGGTACCCGCACTGTCGGGGGCCCGCTGAAATTCCCGCGTCACAGGGGTAATCTCGCGACCCGAAAGCGTCTTCGCACCCACCGTCATAGTGATGGTCTCTCCGACGGCCCAGGGCGTGGACGGACGGAACACCACCCACCCGGAGTGCGCCCGATTGTTGGTCGCCGCATGACTCAGCGCGGGAACCCATTCCACCGCCGTGCCGTTCACGCTCTGGCTGGATATTTGTCCCCACACAGAAAGCGGGTCAATATTGGTTGCCGCAGAAAGCCGGATGGCCAGCGGCGACAGCAATTCGGTGAGCAGCGCGGGACCGCCCTCAGAACGGCCCGGAAACACCTCGACAGCGACCTTTCCGGCCCGGGGCGAAGCGGAATAGCCGGAACGCTCACCGGCAACACTGCGGCGACTGTAGGGGCTTTCGCAACCTCCCACGGCGCGGGCCTTCACCCAGTAGTGGTAGGGAGTCACCGTCGCATTCGGCTTCAGGAAGCACCCCGCCGTGGCGTCCACCACCGCAGCCTTCGCGGTGATATCCACAAAACTCGTGCCCACCTGCCAGGCGGAACCCACCGCTACCGCATCCCCGAGCGAGCCGGTGTCACTGCGGAACACACGGTACTCAATGTCAGTCAAGTCGACTGGATCCCAAGTGACCCGAACGCCATTGGGGAAATCGTTGGTCACCTGAACGCCCTTGGGCGCTTTCGGTTTCGTCGCGCATTCCAGAAAGGCAATCTGCCCGAAGGCGCCGGAAAAGGACACATCCAAGTTACCATCGACCCCTGACGCCTCTGACCTTACTGGATCTTCGCCTAAGTCTTCTGGCGCGTCCGTGGGGATTCCACGAAGATCCGCTACATTCGCAACGCTTACGGTGGGGAGTGCGCGGAAAGCCAAGGTACAAAGCAACCCATCTTTGAACTCCTGTTTGGGAGCTCCTTGGATGGTGATATCAAGCACCTTTTCCGTACTAATCAAGAGATTGGGATGAACCCGGACATCAGTAACTTTGCCCAACTGCGACAGGTTGCCCTCCAATCGCACCGCCCCCAAACCGGTTTCTGTGTTGCCGTCGGCATCAATCACCGGAAGACCGTAGTCCTCGTCCAGCACGTTGGTTTCGTAGAAATTTTCTTCAGGGGTCACAAACACGGCCGTGTACGCGATGAAGAGCGATATGGACGTTGGCCGCTTGTCCCCGGTTGCCGTGAGGGTGACCGGAATTTCGATGGTATTCCCCGCAGAGGTGTAACCCGCACCCAGCGCGATATCCACCTGCCCGAAGGCGCAAAAGGAGCCTGCAACCAGCAGTCCAGCCATCAAGGCCCATACGGCCCGATGGGCACGCACTATCTGAATTTTTCGGGTGTGTCGCATGAAGATCTTTCTCCTTATCAACCTGTCCGGCCCCGCTTACATGACCCGACCAATATATCGCCTGATGCCTCACCCTACAACAACACACCCGTCTCCGCACAAAGCGCGGAACGGCGCACAGGTTGCCGGGGTTCTCTCGCCGTGACAGTATCGCACCCCATACGCGAATTTGTCAATTTCAATAGCACACAAAAAAGCAACGGGATTCGATCCGGTTCTACTGCGCCGCTTTCTGTCGGAGCCGACGCAATTGATGGCGTATCCACCACACCCCCACAATCACAAGAATCACCACCACGACCTTGTCGAGCTGGCTCGAATACTCGTGAATGATTTCCCAGCGTTCTTTAAGCTTGATCCCCGCCACCAGCAAAATGGTGTTCCAAATCGTGCCGCCGATGAGCGTGTACACACAGAACTTG
>CAIZGN010000462.1 GCA_903932505.1 Candidatus Hydrogenedentota bacterium | reverse complement strand
GCATAGAGTGGAATCTGGTAGAAACTCGCCAGAACGGCTTTGCTACCGTCCATCCGCAACATCACCGTGCTGGTTCGATCCGTAGCATCCCCCGACCAGCCGCTGAAGCCCCAGCCCGGAGCAGGCGTGGCGGTGAGGGCGACCACGGCATTGCTCAGATAAGTTCCCCCGGGAGGATTAACAAGGACCGAACCCGTGCCGCTTGTTGCCACCGCCAGTGAGTAAACCGGAATAACGGTGATGGAGACAGGGTCGGCCACCTCCCACCTGTCGTAACTGGCATCGAAAGAAACCGCCCGCAACAAACTGGAGTCATTCAAGACAAAAGGCGTGCCGTCATAGAAATTGCCCCCCAGCGGGTCGGAGCCGTCGAGGGTGTAAGCGATGTAGCCTCCGGGAAAGCTCGTCGCAAAATCCACCAACGGCGGATTCGTACTCGTGAAGGTAACATTGCCACCAAACGTAAGTTGGCCGTCCAGAAAAACCTTGGGCATGCCGACCGGGAGTTCCCAAGTCTGTCCGCTGACCATGTTCGTCCACCACTCCAGCGGCTGGGTGTTGGTGAACATAGCGGTGTAGTTGTTGGTCAGGCCTATGGAAATTGTGCGCGGGTTGTCGGCGTTGCCGTCCGACCACTGGCTGAAGGCATACCAGCGACCAGGTGTCGGGCTTAGGGTTATTTGCTGGCCCAGGAAATACTGGCTGGCAGCTGGAGAAATCCGGACCTGGCCGTTTCCGCCGACTGCCAGATACATTAACTCCGTAGGAATCGTCAGTGTTGCGACGGCGCTGGTGACAGCACCTTGGAAGTTGGTAACTACCGCCGTGTAATTTCCAATGTCGCCGGGCACAAGCGATGGGCGGAGGAACAAGGCATCGGTCGCACCGGCAATCGGCGTGTTGTTGAAGCACCATTGGTAGCTCAGCGGTTCCTGTCCACAAGCAATCGTCTCAAATTCGGCACGGGCGCCAACGGACAGGCTTAAAGGGCTTGGATGCAGCACAATGACGGGCACCGGCGGAATGGAGGAAGTGCAGGTCAGACTGCCCAAGACCGGAGATACCCCCGCCACGGCGACGCCAGCGGAGTTCACCAGCAAGATATTGGTCAGCAGAAGCGGGACCGGGCCGTAGCCAGTGTTGGTGTCACAAGTCAAGGGGATGTAGGCCAAAGGCCCGTTACCCATAGTCGCGTTGGACGGCGAGTAAACAACGACCCTCCGAATTGCGGGTTGAGGACAGCCAGACGTCACTTGATGATCGGCCAGCGCCGAGCCGCCGGTGGCATCGCCACCAGACAGGTTCGTGTTTGCGAAAAGGAGATCGAACTGCACCGCGGCAATGTTGGTGTCGCTGATCAACCGCACGGGCACGAGCGCCTTACCGCCTGGCACAGCGAAGACGTTGCCCACTCGTAACTCGGTGGCAGCCCAACTGGAGGTGCCAACCGCGAAATAGGCCAAATAAACGAAAGCGGCGTGGAGCCCGCCACCCCACCCCAAAACCGTGCAAACCACCTTCAGCCCTCGATAAAAGGACGGAAGGCTCACTGCTCTGTTGTTGATGCTGGCGGTCATTGTCGGTCTGCCTGTAAATGGTCTCGTTGTCTGGTTTCCCCTTCCTACCGCGTCCAAGCATTGATCTCACAGATGCTGCCGGCGGGGATGATAACAGGAACAACGGCAAACGGCGGGTTGCCAGAACTTTGCAGAATGGTCGCATCAAATGCAACAGAAGGCGCATTTCTGGGCGTGACTACTACACGAATAGGCACATCTTTCGTGAAGTTCCAGGCTTGTACCACAACCGGCTGGTTGGTATTGCCTCCGGTCGGAAGTTCAAAAAAGATAGGACTGTTGGTGCCTTGTGGAATTGCATTCTCGGCCACACCAATGATGTCGAGCACCGGGGCATTGGTGGGGAAAACAATCATGTGGGATCCGCGGGACGTAATGCCGATTGTGAGTAATTTGAGATAAGCTTGACTATCCATACAGTCAATACGCACGCGACCTTTTCCGGCCTGGGCAGCAAGGAAACTCCCAGCGTCTGCGTTCAGTGTTCCGTTTCCAGAAACCACTGGTGCAACGACTCTGATTGCCCCGCCGCTGCCCGGGTATCGATAGTTCTGCATTCCGCCGACTGCATTAACCGAACCCGAAATATTAACCTTGGTGTTTGATGCTATTAGGATAGCCCCACCGCCTCCAGCACCACCGAGACCAGGCGTCCCGTCACTGCCACCGGCGCCGGATCCGCCGATTAACGGGGTGAGGAGCAAACTCCCATAAGTATTAGTATTTCCACCATACCCAGCGGTGGCATAGGCACCATATTGGCCGTTCGCTTTGCCTCCTCCCGGACCAAGGCCGTCTCCCCCCTTATCTTGGCCGAAATAGTTGATTCCACCAAAGCCACCATTGTAACCTCCTGGCCCCGCCTGCCCCGGATCACTAGTGAGACCAAACACAATAGCGCCACCTACGTCAATGCTGCCGTTGATTAACACATCACCCGTTGCCAGCAAATAAACCGGCGTATTCATGACATTGTTTGAGAAGGTCAGCGTCGCCCCCTGCGCCACCGTGATTGTCGTGCAATTGAAAATGCCATCGGGCGGCAATTGCAGGGTGACATTGCTAGCGACGTTCATCGCTCCATTGGCCCCCGTGCTGCCGCAGTCGAATGCTTGAGCGGATTCAGGCGAACTGAGTCCAGCGAAAGCAGCTATCAGAAAAATAACGCCGCAACGCAACGCGGAAGCGCGCGGTTTCAGATGGTAATAGTCGAGAGTGGATTTTTGCACTGCCAATCCTTGTCCATTCATATTGGTTTGAGTATTTTAATGTTTGTGCTAGAAAAATGGCTTACCGCGTCCAAACGTGAATCTGGCAGACACTGCCAGTCGGGATGATGACGGGAACGTTTGCGCTGGGGGGATTGCCAGAACTTTGGAGGATGACGGCGTCAAAGGATGCCGATGGGCCATGTTGAGGCGTCACCACCACACTGATGGGCACATCATTGGTGAAGTTTCGGCCCTGGACGAGAACTGTCTGATTTGTGGAAGCGCCAATCGCCAATTCGATAATCACAGCGCTATTGGTGCCTTGGGTAATGGGTTGTCCGCCGACCGCGATGACGTCCAGTGCCGGTGCGTTGGTGGGAAAGACAACCATGCGAGAACCTCGAGTGGCCGGAGTGATCAGGTGCAGAGTGAGGTAGGCTTGGTTATCCGTGCAATCAATCCGAATGCGGCCATATGCCAAACTAGTGGTGTAATTACCAAACGGCACCCAACTGCCTCCATGAGTCGCAATGTTCCCACTTCCAGTCACAATCGGGGCAAGCAGCCTGATTGCGCCCCCACTACCACTCGGTGCAGTTACTACAGCTGCCCCCCCACCGTACGAGTTTACCGCCCCGTTCACGGTAATCTTTGTGTTGGAGGCAATCAGAACAGCGCCCCCACCGCCACCTGAACCGGGCCCTGAAGTTCCGTCGCTACCACCTCCCCCGGAGCCGCCGACCAATGGGATTAACAATGAATTACCATAGGTATTTGTGTTGTTGTAAATTGATTGGTAACCGCTAAATATGAGGGCAGAGCCATAGACTCCACTTGTCACATTGGCTTTGCCTCCGCCCGGCCCAAGACCGTCTCCCCCGGCACTTTGTCCCGCCATCATGGAGCCGCTGTAACCACCAGCAAAGCCACCAGGTCCACCCAGGCCAGAAATATTCCCGACACCATTTTGGCCTGACACGTCAATCGTTCCGTTGATATTCACATCGCCGGTCGCCAGCAAGTAAACTGGGGTGTTCAAGGAGTTGTTTAAAAACGTCAGCGTCGCCCCCTGCGCCACCGTAATTGTCGTGCAATTGAAAATGCCATCGGGCGGCAGTTGCAGACTGGTGCTGGAGGTGATGTCCATTGCTCCGTAAGCACCAGTGCTGCCGCAATCGAATGACCCAGCCCAGCCGGCAACGACGACGAGGCTTTGGACGAGCAACAAAGAAAGGATTGGAATTGCCTTCAAGGTAGTGTTTTGAGTTGAGGGATGTTCGGGTTCATTGAACTGGCGGATTTTTGACGGTAACCGGAGGACGAGCCATCACCGCCCCCAGGGTATTTGTGTCTTGATTCTGCAAAAGCGGGAAGATCACCTGAACCGGAGGGCGGGCCAAAACCACTCCAAGTGTGTTGGTGTCGCTGTCCTGCAACAATGGGTGGACGACCTGAACCGGAGGGCG
>CAIZGN010000461.1 GCA_903932505.1 Candidatus Hydrogenedentota bacterium | reverse complement strand
GGTGCCGAGGAGTACGGCGGCGGCACCTAGGATTTGGAGGGAGCTGAGGTAGTCGCCGTAGAGGAGGGCGGAGAAGATGCAGGCCAAGACGGGTGTGAGTTGGAGCATGGAGGAACCGGTTGTGGCGGTGACATCGCGCAGGGCGGCGTAGTAGGCGGTGTGGGCGATGGCGATGGCTAGCAGGGCGGAGAGGGCCATGAGCGCGAGGCCCCAGGCAGGTTGGGCATGCAGGGCGGTGTAGCCGCCGGTGGCGAGCATGGGCAGGGCGAGGCCGAGGGTGGTCATCCAGGATACGTGGGTAAAGCAAACGAGCGGGGGGATGTCGCGCACGGCGCGTTTGATGGAAAGGGCGTAGATGGCGCCTAAAAAGGCGTAGGCGACGGAGAGGCCGGTGCCGATCCAGAATCCGCGTTCGGATACGTGGAGTTGCGCGAGCATGGAGAGGTCTCTTCCAAAAACGACGAGGGCGATGCCGATGAGGGCGAGCACCATGCCGAAAAGGAAACGGGGGGAACGGATGACTTGGCGTTCGTCGTGAAAGATGAGGAAGGATATGAGAATGACGAAGAGGATTTGGGTGCGTGAGACCAGAATGACGAGGGAGGGGTAGACGAAGTAGAAGCTGGCTGCGTAGACGCTTTGCATGACGACATTGGGGATTGCGACTAGGGCCAGCCGTTTCCATTGGTCGCGGCTGGGGCGGTATTTGAGGTCGCCGGTGAGGGCGGAGAATGCGAGGAGCATGAGCGCGGCGGCACCGTAGCGAAAGGTGTTCTGCGTCCACACGTCGTACATGTTGGTGAAGTACTTGATGAAAAGGGGACCAATGGCCCACATGACGACGGTGGTCATGAGAAAGAGGAGGCCGCGGAAATGGCGGGCTTTTTCGGCATCGGGTCGGGTCATGAGGCGGTGCGCCACGGGATGGGGGCACACAGGGCTTTGAGATTGTCGGGGGGGGTGCCCGGGGGGATTTCGCAACCGGCCCCTGCGAGGAGGGGGTTGCCCGCGATGGCGTAGGCGTTGAGGAGGGCTTTGCGGATGCTCTCGGGGGTGCCGTCCATAACGTCTTTTACGGGGTCGAGGTTGGCAACGATGGCTTGATTGGGGCCGAGTACGCGGCGGGCTTGGGCGAGGTCAACCTGCCAGTCCAAGTCGATGATGTCGCAGCCCAATTGGGCGAACCAGGGCAGGAGGTGGGTGGTGTCTCCGCAGATATGGAGGCGCACCCATCCGCCAGCTTCGTGGATGGCGTCGACCATTTGTTTTTCACGGGGGAAAAGGAAGGTGGCGTAGGTTTCGGGGGAGACTTGGCTGGCGATGGCGTCGCCGATGCCGATGGTGTCCGCACCGCGCTCGAGCTGGGCGATGGCGAAGGCTATGCCTGTATCTACGCAGCGATCCATGAGGGCCTCGGCATAGGCCTCGTCGGTCATGAGATCGACGAGGAAGTTGGAGACGCCGCGCAGGTCGGCGGCCTCGGCACCGGGGCCTTCAATCCAGCCCATGACGGAATAGATGTTTCCCCCTTCGCGGCGCATGGTTTCGACGGCGTCGAGTCGGTCGCGCATGCGCTCGGCGGTGCAGGGGTCGGGGGTCTTCAGTTGGTCGAGGGCGGGGTCATGTTCGAGGAGCGGTGCGGTGCAGTGTGGCACGCCGTCTTCGGGATAGATGATTTCCGCGCCGAAACCTTGGGTTTCGCGATAGGGATCGGAAATCGCGCTGAGTTGTTCGAAGCCGAAGTGTTCCGCGCACTTGAGATTGGCCTCGGCGAGGACCCGGTAGTCCGACGCGAAGGCGCGGTAGTTGGTCCCGATGAAATGGGCGGCATAGGCCATGAGAATTGGGACGCGGGGCAGATGGTCGACCGGTTCGCCTTTGACGAGGGCGCGGTATCGTTCGAACGGGGTCATGGGGCGGCTCCTTCGGCGGGCGCGGCAAAAACCGCGAGATTGTTTCCGTTTTCGCGCTGTATGCCGGGGGGGGTGGCGGGCATTCCGGCGGGTGCTTGCAGGGGCATGGGAACGTTGAGGACGTGGGGGAGGGGGTCGGCGAGAACGAGTGTGGCGGAACCGCCACCGTCCAGCGCGATGGCCTCGACCGCGCCGAGGGTCTTGGTGGCATCGGCCAGTTCGCGGATGGTCATGCCAACACTGTGGTTGCCAGAGCGGCCATCGACAATGAGCATGAGGAGTTCGTTGGTGGCCGAGCGACCGATGGCGGTGCGGGGATGCCGCTCACCACCGGTTTCGGGGACGACCTTGTTGTCCTTGACGAGCCAGTATCGGCCGGATACAGCGTTGTACAGGGTGACTGGGGGTTGGGTGTTGGTTCCGCTTTCCTGCACGCGGTTGATGAAGGTGACTTTGTTGTCTTTGCTGATATTGACTGCGCATGCGGAGCCGGAGTTATCCCACGGGGAGACGACGGTGCCCTCGGAAACCGCGAGCCCGAGGAGGTCGGTGTTGGCGTCGCCGTCGAAGGTGAAGTAGTTTGCATTGATGGCGATTTGCGCGCCGGTTTCCTTGGCGAATTCGAGGGTGGTCTGGGTACGCGTGTCTCGCGGGGCGTCGCCGTTGGACTTGGTGGTGATGAAACGGATCTTCGGGTTTGCAAGATCGACGCGGACGAGAAACCAAGCGAGGGGCTCGGGCGCTTGTTGTTCGTGATGGATGCAGGTGACGCCGGAAAAAGGACGGGTGACCGTGTCCTGTGCCCAAGCGCCTCCACAGAGGGCAAGGGCAAGGATAAGATGCCGGATTCGTAGTCTCAAGTTCATTCTCCCGCGTCCCCTTCGGACGCACGGGGGTAGTATACGCTGCTTAAGGGGGGAATGGGAAAAAAGTGGGCGATGTCGGTGGAGAATGACGGGGCGGAGATTCTATCGGTATGCCAAGTCAAGCAAACGCCCCGTGCTCGTGCTTTGCAGCACTTGCACGGGGCGATGAAAACTTTACGACCTGGGCTTAGACTTCGGAGGGACGCCGATTGCGCACGCCTGCGGCAATACCCAAGCAGAGGAGCGCCAGCACCGCGAAGTCACCCCAAGACCCATTTCCAGCGGGGCCATCGGGACCGCAGCCCGCCAACTTGTTAGGCTTCGACTCACCCTCGCCTTCGGTGATGGCTTCGCCTTCACCCTCCACGGGTTCCACCGTTTCGCCTTCAACCACCTTGGCACTGCAGCCGCCATCGAAAATCAGGGCGGACAATTCATCCATACCGGCCAGCAGGTTGTCTTTGTCGCAGTCGACGGGATTGAAGAGGTTCCGGCTGAACTGTCCGGCGCGGAAGGCATTGGCCGCCTCAGCGTAGCTGAGCGCTTCGTCCCCGTTGACATCGTAGACAAAGAAATTGGCCCAAAGGCTGAGTGCG
>CAIZGN010000460.1 GCA_903932505.1 Candidatus Hydrogenedentota bacterium | reverse complement strand
CCCCGCAGGAAACGCGCCGCGATGTCTTCGCCCTGACGTCCCAGATTGGGGTCGTCGCGCCGCCAACGGAACTTCATAAGGCCACGATTTCCTGTTCAGACTCGGGGCCGGGCGCGGAGTCGGGTTCGCGGGCAAAAACCCGGATATCCCCGAAGGCGTGGTGCTGATGTGCGCGGATCCGCCGCATGCGGCATAATTCGAGAATGGCGAGCAGGCAGCAGACGATTTCGGGGCGGGTGTGACACTCGCGGTACAATTCCATCCATGTCACGCTGTCTTTGCTGCCGATAATGTCAAGAATGCGCGTAATTTTTTCCTCAATGGAGGATCCCTCCCCCATCACCTCGTGCACCGGCGGTTCGAGGAGATAACGAAGAATGGCGCGTATGGCCTTGATGAGATCAGAGAGACTAACGTCGAGGAGTTCTTCCTCCTCGTCTTCGTCCTCGTAATACATGGGCTTCACGCGACGTCCGAAAATATCACCACGCGCTTCCTCGCGGTCGCCCAGAGCCACCGCCAAATCACGAAAGCGGCGGTATTCTAGGAGCTTCTCGACCAATTCAAGCCGGGGATCTTCTTCCTCAATCTCGTCTTCCTCACCGTCCACCCCGTCAGGAGGCAAAATCATTTTGGACTTGATTTCGATCAATTGGGCGGCCATAACGAGGAAATCGCCGGCCACATCCAAGTTTTCCTCGCGCATGAGGTCGATGAATTGGAGGTATTGTTCCGTGATTTTGACAATCGGGATGTCGAAGATATCAATTTCTTGTGAGCGGATGAGATACAGGAGCACCTCGAAGGGACCTTCGAAATTATCGAGCTTGAGCCGCAAAACCTCGTTGGTCAATTCCTCGGCCAAGAGGTTTTCGCGTTCTTCCAGCGTGATCTCGGCTCCACCCGTGGATTCGGGCGCGGTGGAGACGCTATCGGGCATTGACTTCGCCAATATGGGCATCCTTTAGCTGTATTCATTCACGAATGACGGTTTCCGCAAGAACTTCCCCAACGGCTATGCCGAACGCGCCCCGGAAAAAAACTGGAAACCGTCCCTGATCCTAGCGCGAACAGGCCCTTGCACGCAAATCGCAGGTGGCAGGGTTTCGGTTGGCGACTTTCTCTATTGGGCGAGGGCATCCGCCAGTTGTTGCAGGGTTGGAGGTTTTGCGTCCCAATGAGCGACCGGACGTCCGTCCCGGATGAGGTAAATACGGAAGGTGTCGTCGCCAATGAGGAAGAAGTACTGGAGTTTTCCGATTTTTTCCAGCGGAATTTGCAGCTGGGTGGTCTCGATAAAGCGTTTCATATCCCCTTCTTTTTCCTCGAAGCACAGGCCCACCACCGGGGGCAGTCCACCGACGTATAGGAGGTCATTGAGTGCGGGGGCTTCCTGCATGCAGTGCTCGCAATCCATGCTCAACATCGCGACGACATATTGTCCTTTGGCGAGAGAAATCCTCCCTTGTTCGGTGGTTACGGAGAATTGGGCAAAAGGCGGATCGTCGGTTTTCTCGCCCTCGGTGGTTGCTGGGCGTTTTGGGGTGTTAGCGGGGGTGTTGTCTACTGCGCTGGCTCGCTCGAGGGTTGAGAAGGCATACCCGGTGATTCCCATCGTTATGGCCGTCATGATTGCGAGCTTGAGGCCCAGTGGCTTCCAAGTAATGGGAGAAGCTTTGGTTGCACCGTTCCATGCCACGACACACAGTCCGGCTAGGAGCACGTTTTTTGCAATGGACATCGCGGGCGAAACTTCAAGCGGGCCGAAGCAGCCGCAGTCCTTGAGGCCGTGAAACAACCAACCGTAGGCGATGAGGATCGTAAAAAAAAGCAGCAAAATCTGGACGGCGACAAAGGTAAGCCAGCGCAGACGGAAACGGAGGAGCAAGGCACTACCGAGGCAAGTCTCGATGGCCAATGTCATGAGTGCGACGGCGGGCAGGAGGTTTTTCGCGGGCAAGACGCCGTAGGCCCAAATTTGGATGGCAAAAAGGTTAATGTCGAGCGCCTTGAGGATGGCTCCGGCCAAAAAGACCAGACCTAAGCCCATTTCTGCGGGCCGCGAGGCACGCATCCAGAAACGTTGCATGAATGTACTCCTGTCGCACGGGGAATCCCGGTTTTCCACGGAACCCTAAAATTTCAGTCCCAAACCCGCGCCAAATTCAGTTCTCAATTCTTCCGGTGCGAGACGGTTCCGCGCAGGTTCGTAGTCTAATAAAATATTGAGGCGCAAGAGTAGCTTGGATTGGATCAAGGGCACGGTAAACGCTGTTTCCGAGCGCGCCCGCACATCTGCGGTGTCCATGAGATTTGGAAAGAATGTAACTTGGGAGGATAACTCACCGGCACCAAAGAGCACACGACTGTAGCGCAAACCAAGGTGAAGATTGACTTCATCCTCCGTGATGCCATATGCGCTCTGGGCACGGGTGGGGTCGCCCCACGTTTCGCGGGTCAGGTTGATTCCTGCCGCGCCGGACAGTTGCTGTTTGGGGGTTTGCACGAGTTGTTGAAACAGGCCGAGACTGAGCCCGGTTCGCAAGTCCAATGACTTTATAGTGTCTCGCTCGGCCTGCACCTCGGCAAAGGGCGCTGCCCCAGCTTCTCCGCTGCCTGAGGCGGAGGCAGTGCCGCGCAGGAAACCGGGCATTTCCTGCGTATCGGAGCGCTCCACAATCGCCTCTGCGCGGATTCGGGTGTCCGCTGTATCACGCCCTGCCTCGACTCGGCTCACTGAATCAGCATGGCCGGGATGCGCATCGCGAACGACGACCCCGCTCTGCATTGAGGTGCGCCATTCTTGTAGGGCCTCTTTTGAGAGTGGCGCATCCAACGGAGTACTGGGAATGATCATGGCGGTTCGCACTTGGGCCAAGTCGACACTGCGCGTCACTCCACGATCCAGAGGGAGCAGGTAGACACCGTCGTCCTTCTTGGTCAATCGGCCATAGAGCGTGGTTCCGTCGGTCAGGGTAAGCACGAGATTGGCCTCGCTGGAGAGGGATTTTAGGGTATCGAGGGGGGCCATAATCTGCCCCTTGAGGGAGGTACGGAAGACCAGAATACCATCATCCACCCGGACGATGGTGCCGGACAGGGACTCCCCGCTTCCCAACTCCACCACATCCCCCGAGGCAGCCAAACCCGAGAGCAGAGGCAGGAAAAGCAGAAAACTATATCGTACAAGGGACGTCATGACTTATGCGCGAATCCGCGACCTTCCATGGTTCTTCCTGCTACGATTATAACAGGAAAATCGTGGCATTACTTCCCTGTTGGAGGTCGGGTGCGGATGGCGGCAGTCTATGGTTCCAAGACAAAACTTGCGGGGGCATACGCGCCCAAGGGGAACGCAAACTTGCTGTCTTGAATAGCCATTCCCGGGGCGATGATTTCGCCGCGCAGGGTGACCGGAACGGCGGTTCTGAACGAAGCAGAAGCGGGAAGGGTGACCGTGATTTCACCGGCGTTGCCCCCCTGCTCCCAAAGGCGCAGAACCGTGCCGACCCCATCGGGATTGGGGCCGAAGGCGGTCACCGCCACGCCTTTGCGTGAAAGCGTGATTCCGGGCTGGGTCGGCGACAGTTTACCCGGCCGTGCGGTCGAACGGGCAGCGGCGAACGGGGTACGGGTTTGCATGGCTGGTGAATAGAGGGCGGATTCGGCGTTGAACTGGTCAAAGGCCCAGAGGCGGACGCGGGATGTCATTCGACCACCATCGCCGATCCAGGCTCCGAAGTTGGTGCGCCAATGGTTGTTGTAGAGGTTGACGTATACATAGGGCTTGGTCGGCTCGTATCTTTTGTCGAACTTGTATTCGCCTGGTTCGCTCAGGCTCACCAGAGGTGAATCCTGTGGACAGATCGCGACCCCCGCGCCGGTTCCAGCGTCGTACACCGCAACGCCGGTGTTAATCCAAAAGAGGTGAAAGTTGGCGTTGTCCACGTTGATGTCTTTGACCGGGTCGATATCCGCACCGAGTCGTCCAAGCCGGAATTTGGGTTGGGCGCACTTGAACGGCAGGCAAATCCAGGCGGCTTCCGGCCAACTGTCGGGCTGTTTCTCCCACCCCACTTCGATATCGGCCACGGGCATGGTGCCGGACAGGGTAAGGCGCATGTAGATTTCCTGCGGTTTTCCCAGACCGGGAATGGTACCGGTCAGCACGGCGCTCACGTCCATCGGAGACTGCTTGACCGAGAGGGTCATGTTTTCCGGCAGACTTGCGCTGTAAACGCTGTCTTTGGGGATGTCGTAGGCGGAAAACATTTTCTTGTGCGCTTCGTATTGCGGGTAGAGGGATTTGGCCGTCCACTCGACGAGATCCTTGGAACCGAAGCGCTCGTAGAGGTATTGACCGAAGCCTTGGGGGGCGGATTCGTCGACCAATTCGCGACCGCTGCGCTTGTCCACCAGACTGGAGATGCGTCCGCGTTTTGCATCAAGCACCGCCTTAAAAAACGGGCTTTCGATGACCCCGTTCTGCTCGTCCGCCCGAAGCGCAATGGGTTCGGCCGCATCGCTGGATACCACATAGGTGCGGTAGCCCATCGGCGGGACATCTTTGGCCACGAAACGGATGACGCGGTAGGGTTCTTCGACGGCAGGGCCTTCAGGGGCGATGGGAATGAGCGGGCCGCCTTCCACGGGCTTGAGGGATACCCCGATGGGCAGTCCGAAGGCATTCAAGGAGGCTTCGCCGTCCCTAAGCCACGGGAGGGGATTGTAGACGGTAATGCGCGGACCGGAGACATTCACTTGGTCGGACAGGGTGAGTACCGCATCTTCATAGGGGCCGGAAATCTGCCGTTCCGCATCCTCGACACAACGTGCCTTCTCCTTCCAAGAGGCTTCCATAACCGTATATTGCGGCGGAAGGCCCTTGCGCCAAAGTTCGTCCCACGCGGAGCCATAGGGCGGTTGGATGTAGTGCTGGTTAGCGAGACCCCAGGTATGCTCGGAATAGCGCAGGCTCTGTTCGTAGGCGGTGGCGACGGCTTGGTGAATGTCGGGACGGAAGAGTCCCCAGCAGCGCTCCAACTGGGTCAATTGGTCGGCGGCACCAATAAGCGGACGGATGTTGTGCGCGAGTTTGGAAGCGGCGGGCATGCTCATAACGCCGTGAATCCAGGGGTCGGAAATATCACTACGAACCACGGGTACGGCACTCAAGTCTTCTTTCAGGATCAGCGCGGCAAAATCATCGAGCTTGCCGACCTTGGCATGGATGCCTCGACTGCGGTAAAACTCAATGTCCCGTTTGACGGTATCCGGAGCCGGGGGCCCTTGGTTATCGCCGGTCATGGAGATATAGACCCACGTCTTGTAGGGCCAGCCCTCGGGCGGGAGTTGGTCACTGCCATAGCCGTTGTTGTACAGCGTGAGCAGGCGGGAGCCATCCGGCCCTTCCCACCAGAACATCGGCGGGAGGCTGAACGTCATATTCACGAGCGGGCCGCCCATGTGGTAGAACTTGATGCCCGCATGCGTGAAAAGCGTCGGTATTACCCAGGATTGTCCCGGCACATCGGACATTTTCGCGCCGGTGGACAAAGGGAGGCCGAACTGGCGATCCAGCGTGGAGGATATGTTGAGCCCGCGAACCAGGTCTTCGAGTTCGGAGGTTTCGGTGTGCGTGGTGAATGGATAGGCGTGTACGGCGAGGTTGCCATCCCGCAGAGCCTGTTCGAGTTTCTGTCGGCGTTCGGGAGGTTGTCCATCCCACAGGATCTGTTTCATCGGCCAGCCCGACAGGGTCCAGACGAACTGTTCTTCCTTGGGTTGCTGACTGTTCTGGTCGATGGCATCCAGCACGCGGTCGGCCATCTCGGTGCGGTATTCGTGCACCACTTCGCTTGCCATCGTGGTGTAACCGATGTCGAAGTGGGTTTTGTAAACGATGACGACCGTTTCCAGCGGGCTTTTTTCCGGCGCAGCGAAAGAAATGATCGGAATCAAAGAGAGCAGAACCGCCAAAAGGAACCACGCCGTACGAGTCATCATTTTCTTCTCCACGCCCAAGGGTAATATTCTCTGGTATCACCGTGGAAGCGATAGGGTATTGTTTCAGGGAACCGTGGTTAGCGGAAACGCGGAAATCCTTAGTTTGGCCGCACCATAGGGCACCAAGGTCAGGTCTTGCACCGGTTGCGTGCTGGCAACGGGGCTTTGAGGCGGTGGGGCGGCGGCATTGTGCTCGAGTACCCATTCAGGAAGAAGGCGACCCTTGACCGTGGCGCGGATGGGAGAGCCGTCCTCGGAGAAGGGGTAGTCCACAAGGGGACGCTTTTCAAAGGTGAGTGCCGATTCCGGGTTCGCGGGGTCTAAGGCCAGCCCATAGTTCCAGGGCGTTGTGGGCAGGACTTCGTAGTCCGCATGGGGTTCCTCGCCCGCGATCTTGTTCCAGGTCTGGCCGATTTGAAGGGCAAAGACCAGCGGTCCGCGCAACACACACACGCTGTCGTGAAAGCTGCGCTCGATGCGGGGTTTCATGGGAAGCGTCAACTGAACAACAGCGGCTTTCGACCAATCCCGCAGAATGACATGTTCCGAAGCCGAGGTGCGAACCCCCGCATCCTTTTTGTCGCCGTCAACCGTGACCGAATACTCAGCCGCCCAACCCGGGATGGTGAGCGCGACGGCAAACGTGCCTTGGCCCTGAATGTGTATTTCGACCGCGCCATCGAAGGGGTATTCGGAGATGACCTCGATGGAAACGGGCTTACCATCGATTTCGGTGTGAATCAGACACGGGGCATAGGTAAGGGCCTTGATGCCTTTCGGATCGTCGGTCTTCATCCAGAGATGTTTGACGAATTTGGGCCAACCCTGGCTGAGGTTGGCGGTGCAGCATCCGTAGTTGGGTTCCAGCCCGTAGAGGTTCGCTTGGGGGCCGTTCGTGGCGAAGGGCCGATCTTCGGAGACACGGCACACGGCCTGATTGGCCTGCTGGTCATACTGATGGGCCCACATGTCTTTTGTGAAGGTGCCGGGCAGGGCGTTGTAGGCGATGCGCTCCCAGCGATCGGAAAGGTTGGTGCGCCAGTCGCCGGGGGTGGCGTTGCCCGTGCCCCCAATGGCCATGGCCGTTTCCAGGGAAAAAAGATACTCATTCACCAGACAGAGTTCCGAGCCCTGCGCGGGGCTGATTCCACCGTAGTGCTCGTCCCCGGAGAAGACACCGGTGATCTGGCCGTGATACTTGTCGAGTTTACTGAAGGTGGTGAAAATTGAGAGCCCGTCTGCGCTGTCTTTGGACTGCCGGAACCAGACCGGGCCAGCCTTCACGGACATGGCGTTATTGACGCCGTGGGTGGGAAGAATCGCATCTTTCGCCGGAATCCGATCCGTATACTTGAAGTTCTCGAAATGGCCTCGCCAATCGAAACCCTGCTGGTGGGCGAGTTCGGCAAGTTGGAGTGCTGCCGGGTCTTCCGTCCGATCATAAAGCCAGTGCATCGACCATACGAGATCCATCCAGCGATGCTTGCCCCAGTCAAAGAGGGGCTGCTTTGTCATCTGCTCGGTGAGACATTTGGCGGACTTGAGCATGGCGGGGATGACCCTCGGATCGCCGGTGGCTTCCTGATATTGGATCATGGCCTTCAGCACGACAAAGGTGGGCCAGGGATCGAGTGGTTTGTAGCCTTTGCTGTTCTCCGGCCCAAGCCAGCCATCCTCGCGCTGATGGGTGAGGATGTAGTCCATCCAGCGGACGACCTTGGCTTTCAAGGCGGCATCATCGAGGGTATACGCCAGCGGAACGGCCCCGTCGAGCCAATAGGGGCCGCGTTCCCAGCCTTCGGAGGCACCACCGATCCATCCGCTGTCGCGGACGTCCGGCCAGAATTCATCGAGATGCCCAGACAACCCGTCGGCCTGAATCCGCAGCTGGCGCTGCAACCATCCCCCGGGGCGAATGGCACCGAGGGTCAGGGGTTCGAGAACGAGTTTTTTAAGTGCAGATGCGTTTTTTTGAGGCACGGTTTCCGCGAAGGCCACCGATGCGCCAAGTATGGCTACCAAGGTCAGAATTCCAATCATCGACTTCATACACAGATCTCCTTCCATGTCTGTAGACTGCGAAAAACGAGCCCGCCCTCAGAAGCGGGTTAGACTTTATTTTTCTTCCAGCAATACCACCGCCTGGGCACTGATGGCCTCTTCGCGTCCCTCCGGCCCCACTTTTTCATTGGTCTTGGCCTTGACGGATATGCGGGATGGCTCCATGCAGAGACACTCAGCAAGACGTGCACGCATCTTGGGAATATGGGGGGCCAGCTTGGGTCGTTGGGCGACGATGGTACTGTCGATATTGACGAGTCGGAAGCCCGCGCCTTCGATGCGGTCATGAGCGGCGCGCAAGAGGAGGATGCTGTCCGCGCCTTGGTAGGCGGGATTCGTGTCTGGAAACATCTGGCCGATATCCCCCAAGGCGGCGGCACCGAGCATGGCATCGGTGATGGCGTGGCAGAGGGCATCGGCATCGGAGTGACCGAGAAGGCCCTTTTCGTGATCAATGGTGACCCCCCCGAGGATGAGGGGACGTCCGGCCTCCAGGCGATGTAAATCGTACCCTTGGCCGATGCGCATCATCCCATGTCCTCTCGAACCATCTGGGCGGCCATGATCAAGTCGAAAGGGGTCGTGACCTTGAAGTTATGAGGAACCCCTTCAACGATCTTGACCGGTTTTCCCATGAGTCGCACGAGCGCGGCATCATCGGTGGCGTAGAAATGGCGGGCACGGGCCTGTCGATGGGCCTCACGAATAACCTCGACGCGGAAGGCTTGCGGTGTCTGGCAGGCCCAAAGGCGGTTACGGTCGGGGGTGTTTTCGAGAAAGCCCTCGCTGTCCACTTCCAGGATGGTGTCCACGACGGGCACCGCGACGGTGGCCGCACCGTACTCCCGGGCAGCGTCGGCGGCGGCCTCGATGACCTCCATCGGCACGAAGGGTCGGGCGGCGTCGTGGATGAGTACAAGTTCTGTATCGGGGTTCAGGGCTTCCAAGGCGTTCCAGACGGAGTCCTGTCGCTGTTCACCGCCGTCCACGAGTCGCACATGAACAGGGGCACCCACGGCGGACAGGGCGACGGCAAAGGCCTCACGGCAGGCTGCAGGTACGGGTACGATGATGTCGCTGCCAGCGGCAATTGCGGCGAATTGGCGCATGGTACGCAGGAGGAGCGGACTGCCATCGACTTCCACCAGAGCCTTCGGCCCGGCGCAACCCAGACGCAGCCCCATGCCTGCTGCTGGAATGATGACCTGCGTTTTCACGTCACGACACTGTTGAAACGGGTGAAGATCATTCGACCGGCGGCGGTCTGGAGCACACTGGTCACCAGCACCTCCACGGTGCGGTTCATGTGGGGGCGTCCGCCATCCACAACGACCATGGTGCCATCGTCGAGATAGCCCACGCCCTGGGAAGGTTCGCGACCCTCCTTGATGATCTTGACTTCCATTCGTTCGTCGGGAAGCACCATCGGCTTGAGGGCATTGGCCAGATCGTTGATGTTCAACACATGAATACCTTCGATTTTGGCGACCTTATTCAGGTTGAAATCGTTGGTGAGGATCTTGATTTGATATTTTCTGGCGAGAACGACCAACTTGGCATCGACTTCATTGACGCCTGGCGGGTCGTCCTCAATAATCTCTATTTTCACCTGCGAATCTGAACCCTGCAAACGGTTGAGTATGTCGAGGCCGTGCCGCCCTTTCGCCCGGCGCATGATGTCCGGGGAGTCCGCGATATGTTGCAGTTCCTGAAGCACAAAACGGGGAACCCATAGCGTCCCCTCGACAAAACCCGTCTCGCAGACATCCGCAATCCGACCATCGATGATGGTACTGGTATCGATGAGCTTGACGGACGTGCTGTCCGTATTTCTCTTCTGGATGGCGGACACCAAAGTGTCGAGGCGGGAGGCGAAGCTCAATCCCAGGGAAATCCCCACGAAACCGAAAATGAGCATAAACGTGACTTGGACAAAGATGCGCAGGGTTAGGTCGGCATCGGGAATCCAAAGCATGATGTATCGACCGATACCGTAGCCAAAACCCAAAGCCACCACAATACCAATCAGGGCGGGCATGAGGCGGTCGTAGATCTCCTGCGTAATAAAGGTCAGCATGAAGAGGATGAGAAAAGACAAACCCCCACCGATGCCGGCACCCAGTGCCCGCCACAGCAAGGCGTATTGCAAAACCTTGAACGAGGCACTCTGCTGGATGAAGTAATCGGCCCACATATAGCCCATGATCGCACAGGCCACAACAAACAAGAGACGCGCAATTTTATTCAGCATGCAACCTTGATTCCCCTTATCTTCCGAATAATGTATGAAAGCAATTATGACTTAAGACATATACACTATATCCTAAGTTCTGAAAAAATACAAGCGCCTGAAAACTCCACCCGTCCGTGGGGTATTTAGATCTTCGCCAGACACTGCGATACCAAGGCCCCGAGCTTTGGCTCACTCGCGTTGGCGACCTCTATGATTTTTTCAATATTAGCAGGTTCAAGAGCGTCCGGGAGGCACTTGTCGGTGACTATGGAGAAGCCCAACACCTTGAGTCCGCTGTGCACGGCGACGATGACTTCGGGCACGGTGCTCATACCGACGACGTCGGCACCAAAGGCCCGCATCATGCGGTATTCGGCACGCGTTTCCAGGCAGGGGCCGGGGCAAGCAACATATACGCCGCGCCGGAGCGGGATTTGGAGCTCGAGGGCCGTCTGCTCCGTCAATTGCTGGAGCGCCTGACAATAGGGCTCGGACATGTCGGGGAACCGGGGGCCAAGGGTGTCGTCGTTCGGTCCGATGAGGGGATTATCCCCCATAAAGTTGATGTGGTCGGTGATGAGCATGATATCGCCTGCCTCAAAGAGCGGATTCATGCCACCGGCGGCATTGGAGACGATGAGGGTGTGAATCCCGAGGGCTTTTGCCACGCGGATGGGGAAGGTGACCTGCTGGAGGGAGTAACCTTCATAATAGTGGAATCGGCCGGAGAGCGCGAGCACGGACTTTCCTGCCAAGGAGCCGAAGACCAATTCACCGGCATGGGAATCCACTGTGGAGGTCGGGAAATGCGGGATGTCCCCATAGGGCACACGAACGGGGTTTTCGATGCGATCGGC
Source organism: Candidatus Hydrogenedentota bacterium (assembly GCA_903932505.1). Taxonomy (GTDB): domain Bacteria; phylum Hydrogenedentota; class Hydrogenedentia; order Hydrogenedentales; family CAIZGN01; genus CAIZGN01. The sequence goes on along the minus strand of CAIZGN010000460.1, from coordinate 2,780 downwards.
CAGCGTGCCCAAGCCTGTGCCCAGCACCACCCCGACTTCCGGCTTTGCATTCGAGATTTTTCGAATTGCGGCCACGGCCTGCTCGATCTGCGTCTTGAGTTCCATGCGATTATTCCTTCCGTCCGGTTTCTGTTAGTTTGGCGCGGACATCAATGAGCCGCAACCCTTCCACCCGTATCGTTTTTTCCCGGCCTCGCGTGCCGGCCGTAATTTCCACGCCGCGTTTTGGTAGCCCGAGTGTCTTTGCGATAAAGGCGACGAGGGCTGCATTGGCCTCTCCGTCGACCGGCGGGGCGGTCAAGGCGATTCGAATCCGCCCCTGAGCTTCTCCGGTCACGCCTTCGCGCGAGGCTTTGGGCTGCACCCGTACACGAATCCACACGCTACCGTCTTTTTCCTCGATGGCCGACACAGCTTGCATGGCGTGTCTATTCCGTCCACTGGCCCATGGCCTGAAAGCGACGCTGACGTTTTTCGAGGATCCAGCGGCCTTTGTCACATTCAGAAAGGAACCACGCGATTTCCTCGGCAAGTACGTTGGCAGCGGCTTCTGGGTCGTGGTGCGCCGCGTGGGGAAATTCGGGAAGCACCTTGTCGATGATACCGAGTTCCTTGAGGTCTGTGGCGGTCATTTTCAATGCGGAGGCCGCCTCGTCCTTGCGATCCACATCGCGCCACAATATCTCTGCACAACGTTCGGGCGGGCAGATCATGTAGCAGGCATACTCGAACATGGCGAGCCAGTCGGCCACGGCAATGGCGATGGCGCCGCCGCTTCCGCCCTCGCCGAGTACAACAGAGAGAATCGGGGTATTCACCCCGGCGAGTTCCATGAGGTTCTCGGCGATGGCGAAACCCTGACCGGATTGCTCTGCCTCCACGCCGGGATGCGCGGCAGGCGTGTCCACAAAGGTAACAACCGGAAAACCGAGACGCTCCGCCGTCTTGATGACCCTGAGGGCCTTGCGGTAGCCGGACGGATGCGGCATGCCGAAGTTGCGCCGCACCTTTTCTTCGAGATCCGCGCCCTTCTGCTGCCCCACGATAAAGACGGTGCGCCCACGGAAACGGGCTATCCCGCAGATCATCGCAGGGTCATCTTCCTGCGCACGATCGCCGTGAAGCTCCATAAAATCTTCAAAGATGCGAGTCACATAATCGAGCATGCGCGGTCGGAGGGGATGCCGCGCAAGTTCCACCCGCTGCCACGGGGTAATTTTGGAGTAGACCGAGGCCAATTCGATGTCGTAGCGACCTGAATATTCATAGCGCTCCTCTTCTGAAGTGGCCTGATTCTTTCGTTCCGCCCATTCAACCAGTTTGCGCTCAAACGGCAAAATATGTTCCGGCAATATGCCCATTAAACCCGTACTCCTGTTGTACTCCCGGGGAAGAATCTCCCGTGCCACACGGCATCGAGGTGCGTACCGAGGGTTCATCTATCATAGCATGATGCGCCGCACCGATTCACGCGACGATCCGTTGCGTGATCAATCCAACCTTGGGCTGGACGTGTGTATTTCGCACTATTTTCCCTTGATTTTGATTCTTTCAGTCAATTCTGCTAAGATAAAAACTAAGAAAATCTTGGAGGGGTTCAGATGATTATTGCCTGTCTATAATATGCCCGATGGCCGCTGACGCGCCAAGGAGATCGATGTGCCTACTTATCAGGCTTGGGCGGGGGTTATACTTTCACGCATTATTGCTCAGCGCCCGGTTCTTTGGGTTGCGCTGGTTGGCCTTGCTTACTTCCTTGCCCACAAAGTCGCCTTTCTGTTTCCAGACACCCAAGCGATCCTGACGGGATTGTGGCCTGCGGGCGGCATCGGTCTTGCGGCGCTCCTGTTAAGTCCTCGCCCCCTTTGGCCTGCCGTTCTAGTCGGCCTTTTTGTGGCTGGTAACACGGCCAATATGCTTGAGGATCGCACTTTCTTCAGTAGTCTGGGGTTCATGACTGCAAATGTCGCCGAATCCTTGAGTTGCGCCTACTTGATAACCAGATTGTGTGGCGAGAGAATAACTTTTGGGCGAATCCGGGAGGTTCTGGCTCTGCTGGGTGTCACCGTATTCGTGAATGCCGGTACGGCACTCCTCGGCGCGAGCGTGGCCCATTTTGTGAGCACAGCCCCCTTCTTGGAATTCTGGGCAGCGTGGTGGGTAGCCGATGGTCTGGGCATCCTGTTGATAACACCCTTTGTCTTATCGTGGGCCAATCAGCAGACCCCATTGTCGGGTGCGAGGTGGCTCAAGGCCGTGGAAGCTGGGGTTTTCCTCGTGCTGTGGTGCTCACTGGCGTGGGTGTCCTTTAACCCGAGTTCCTTCCCCTTCCTCGCCCTGCCATCGTACTTTCTCGTCACCTTGCTTGCATGGCCCGCTTTGCGGTACGGCCCACGCGGCGTGTCCCTGGCCCTTATTCTGCTGACCGTCATCATCATAACCAGCAAGTCTGTGACAACGGGGCCCATACTCTGGGGCGGGGACAACATGGGGAACCGGTTGTTGGTAGCCCAAGTATATATCGCTGTGATGACAATGACAGGGCTCCTGCTTGCCGCGAGCTATTCGGAGCGGGTTCAGAGCGAAGCGAAGCACCGAATGCTGTTTGAGAATGCGGGCGATGCGGTTTTCATCCATGATGATCAGGGGCACATACTGGAGGTCAATCCGCAGGCCATTCTACGCATGGGGTACAGCCGCGAGGAATTGATGGCCATCAGCGTGAACCAGGTGGATACCCTGGAAGAATCAGCCCATAGTAAGGAACGAATCGAACGGCT
>CAIZGN010000459.1 GCA_903932505.1 Candidatus Hydrogenedentota bacterium | reverse complement strand
GGGCGATGGAAAATGATGTCGTAGCTCTGCCATTCGCCGGGCTTCCGGCAGGCGTTCACCAGCGGCTTGTTCCGGCCATACAGCGCGCCGGTCTGACCGTCGGGGTAGGTCGTGTTTTCGTAGCAGTCAAGCACCTGAATCTCATAGCGCCCCATGAGAAAGACGCCGCTGTTGCCGCGTCCCTGACCCTGGCCGGAAGCCTGTTTCGGCGTGGCGAATTCAACGTGCAGTTGACACGAACCGAATTCCTGTTTGGACTGGATCATCCCCGAAGCCTTCGTGGGCATGAGCGCGCCCTTCTTCACCACCCACCGTGTCGGCTGACCTTCCTGGGTCGAAGTCCATTGCGATAGATCCTTGCCGTCAAAAAGAACGACGGCATCTGACGGGGCTTGCCCCGCTTTCTTCTGGTTGCTTTCCGTGCCGGGGGTGATCACCGTGGGCTGTGGCTGTTTCGCCGGATCGGTTTCATGCACCATGATTCCGTCGATGGTCATGAAATTGACGTCTTTTTCCTCGCCTTTGTCATTCTTTTCCTTGACAGTCCATTCCTTGACCACAGGTTTGTCAAAGGCCGCCATCGCGTTAAAAGCGAACGCGAAGGTAAACAGAACACACACGATGAGCAGGGCGGATTTCCGCTTCATGACCATTTCTCCTTTGATGACTCGATTTTCGTGCCGGACGGACGGCGGGGTGTCGATTTTACAGTGGCGCTCCGTGCGCATGCTCCGCCACCACCATGATGGCAAATTAGGTTCGCTGGCTCAAGTTTATTTTCCCGCACAAAACCGCGAGGCTACAATCCCAACTCCGAATGCGCGGTCGCGGTCAGGGGGGCGGTGTGCCCGTGGGCAAAGCGGGCCGCGCCCGCCGCTGCGATCATGGCACCGTTGTCCACGCAATATTGGAATTCTGGCAGAAAGACCTCGATGCCCAGTTCCCCCGTGAGACGGTCGCGCAACAGGCGATTGGCCGCCACGCCGCCCGCCAGCACGAGGCGCTTTGCGCCGGTCTGTGCGATGGCCTGCTGGGTCTTGATGAGCAGGATATCCACAGCGGCCGCCTGAAAGCTCGCCGCCAAGTCGGCCACAGGTGGCGGCCCGTCTTCCCCTCGCAAGGCGTAGAGTACCGCCGTCTTCAGGCCGCTGTAACTGAAATCCAGTGTTTCCCGATCCGTCATCGAACGGGGGAAACGGTATCGCTTAGGGTCCCCGTCTTGAGCAGCCTTCTGAATGGACGGCCCGCCCGGATACGGCAGGGAAAGCAATCGCGCCACTTTGTCGAAGGATTCGCCAATCGCATCATCCAAGGTCGTGCCCAGAATCTGGTAACTATGCGGGCGTTCGCACTGGATCAGTTGAGTATGCCCGCCGCTGACCACCAGCGCGAGAAACGGGAACTCCGGTGCCCGCTCGCCCAGCATGGCCGCATAGATATGCCCCTCGATGTGATGCACGGGGACAAAAGGTTTACGCCAAGTAAGCGCGAGGGCCTTCGCAAAACTAAGCCCCACAAGGAGCGAACCCATGAGGCCGGGCCCGCACGTGGCGGCAATCGCGTCTATTTCGATGTCGGCCCCTGCCGCTTCTCGCGCATCGCGCAGGGCTTTCTCCGTAATCTGTGAAATAATGAGCGTGTGCTGGCGCGAAGCGATCTCGGGCACCACGCCGCCAAACTCACGATGGATGTCGATCTGCGAGGCCACTTCGTTGGATAGCACTCGACGACCGTCCTGCACGAGCGCCACACCCGTTTCATCACACGAGGTTTCAAAGCCCAGTACAATACTCATCGAACCAACTCCGACACATGCACAAGCTGGCATCCCTCATCAGCGAGCGTGGGAAGCAATTCCCGGATGACGGCCACCGTGTTCTTGCGGAAATGCCCGATCCCGATCGCGTGGCCGTTGTTTCGCGCCGCCTCGACGAGTGCTTTGAACTGCGCTTCAATCGCGGCAGTTTCCGGACTATTGTCGAGGAAAATCGTACGTTGAGCGGCGGGCACACCCATGTCTTCCGCAACTTCGAAAGCCTCGGACGCCGAAATCGTCAAACTGTCGACAAAATAGAGTCCACGCGTTTTCAGTACGTCGAGAAAGACGCGCATGCGTTCCGGATCGCAGGTGAAGAGTGAACCGGTGTGATTGTTTGCACCTGAGGCACCGGGGACCTGCTCAAAGGCCTCGTTGGTGAGCCTCTTAATGGTCTCGGCGTCCATATCGGTGTCGATTTGTCCCGGAAAGGGTTTGATCGTTTTGCTGTGGGTCTGCATGGGCATATGCAGCATGACCTCAAATCCAGCAGCACCGGCGGCCTTGGCCAGCGCCTTGCCATGCGGGGTGTGGGGGAGGACGGAGAGTGTCATCCCGGTGTCCAGCTCAAGCGCGGGTTCGTTTTCGGGCCGGTGATAACCGCCATCATCAAGAATGAGGGCGATCTTCGCGAGTTTCCCCGCTTCCTTTGGAGAAACCGCCTTGTGCGCCACCGGTTTTTCCGGGGTTTCTTCCTTGGGCTTGGCTGGCTCGGCGGGTGTTTCCTCCGAGGGTTTTTCCGGGGTCGGCAACTCCCCCTCCCCCTCGATGTCGGGCTTCTTGCCAGAGGGACCGTAATCTACCGAATCCAAGGGCAACTCATCCAAGGTGGGCAGGGCAATTTTCACAACATCACCAAGGTCGACCGCAGTGGGGGGCGCTTCTGCAGGCGTACCAGTGGCCACCGTCGCCGAGACCGCCATTTTCGCAAATACCAAACCTTCGATAACCTCCTCGCCGCCCGCCCCGGTGCGCACGCGCACTTCGCTTCCCGGCTGCGTGAGCGCTTGATTGAGTTCTGCGCTCCAGTCTTCGGGGCGCATTCCTGCGGGAACCGCCACCCGAAAGGTGGTCTGGATCCAAAGCGTGGCATCGTCCCGCTGTTCCACGGGGGGATCCTGAACGATGCTGGCTTCAGGAAGCTCCCGGGACGAGAGAAAGGAGCGGAGATCCTGCGCCATGTGCGTACAGGCTGCCCGTAGATCGACTTGAGGGGTGGCGGCGGGCGTGGGTGCAGCATGAAACAGCACACGCGCAAACTCTAGACCAGAAAGCGAAAGCGACAAGCCCGACAGCCCGTTTTCGACGGCAATTTCCTGGGTCTCCACATGGTGTTCCCGAAGCGCCTTCTGCGTGAGTGCGATAATGTTGGCCGCATTGAGCTGGGTGGGCAGATCCACATCAAAGGTGTAATAGAAGACGGAGGATTTGTCAGATTCGTGAAGCTCTGGCCCGGACTGCCGAATACCCTCAGCAGGGACGAAGTTGGTTTCCAGAATTTCGGGGATCACGCGGGCGTAATACATGGAGATCGGACGCAGGTTCACGGGGCGGTTGTCGAGAAATTGGGCAAGCACAGCGGTGGCACCCAGCGCGAGTACCGCCAATATCGTGCTTCCGAAAAGAAAATACAGCCAAGAGGGCTGGGGCGACACGGCAGCCGTCTTGGCTTCCTGAGAATCCTGACCGGCGGCTTCAAGTTTTTCGGACATGCCATCCTTCCCGCTTCGGGTCAAAAGTCAATCCACTCCACGCAGTCCAGATCACCACCCAGAAAACGCTTGCCAACGCGGGCGAAATTTTCCGGGCCATCACTGACCAGAAACTCGCGACGCGCCTGCGAGCCCGCCGGGGCACGAAGGCCGAGGCGTGTCAACACCTCTTCCACCGTTACCGCCGTTTCTTCGGCGCTATCGACCAAGGCTACCGATTGGCCTATCACGGGACCAATCACGGATTTGAGCAACGGATAATGGGTACAGCCGAGCACCAGGGTGTCAATCCCTGCCCCACGGAGCCCCTCAAGATAACGCCGCGCCACCAGGGTCGGCACATCGCCCTCGGTCCAGCCCTCTTCTGCCAGTGGCACAAAGAGCGGACAAGCCTGCCCCACCACCTGCGCGTCCGGCATCAAAGCGGTAATCGCCGCAGGGTACGCGCCGCTCGACACCGTGGCCATCGTGCCTATCACACCGATGTGACCGGTGCGGGTGCGTTGCACCGCAGCCCGCGCACCCGGCTCGATAACACCGATGACCGGCACCCCGAGCGATTGTTCCAAAGCGGGTACGGCACAGGCCGAGGCGGTATTGCAGGCCGCCACCAAGAGTTTGATCCCTCGGGCCAAAAGGACATCCGCGCAGGCGCGGGCATAACGCAACACCGTTTCAGCGGACTTGGTGCCATAAGGCACCCGTGCCGTATCTCCGAGATAGATCACCGATTCTTCCGGAAGACGCTCCGCTATCCGCGCAAACACGGTAAGACCGCCCATACCCGAATCAAAAATGCCGATGGCACCCGAATGTCCCGTCATGGCTGGGATTTTCTAGGGAGGAAACCGGATTCAACATCGGCCATCTGGAGGGCACCGGTCACGTCGAGATGGGCTGGGAACGTGTCCTGAGGCTCGCCGTCAAACAGCAGACGCACCCGGCGCACAGTACCGCCCTGGGTGCCCTGCAAGGCACTCTGTGTCACCGTTTGCGTGACCCCATAGGCAAACATGGCCTCCAGCGATGCACTTTTCAGGCGGGCGTGGGCCATCTTCACCTCACTGGAAAAATCCACCACCAATTCACCCTCGGGAAGCATGTACAGGGCACGCGTCTTTGCGGTGGGAGGCAGCAGGGCCGTCAACCCAGTCTGAGACCCCGCGATCAGCGCGGCAAGCGCAGCGCGGCAATTTTCAATGGTGGAACTCCCGCACTCAATGGAGCGTTTTTCCGCCGCAAGGGTGCGTCCGTCCGTGGAGGCGAAAAAGAGTTCCACATCCCGGGGGCCAAGAGACGTTGTGGGCGCGGGGGTATCCGAACCGGGGGATGGCACGGCTGGTGCCAACGTACGAATGGTGGCCAGCGGGTCTCGCCCGGAACGCAACATCTCCCGAACAAGCAGTGCCACGCAAAAGAAAAGAACGAGCGTGAACAAGGCCCAAAGGGAAAGAAAAAAAACTTCCAAGGGGCTTCTGCGACCATCCTGATTCACGGCGTTCCTCCTTGGGGCAGCTGCAGGCTGAGTGCGACGGATATACCCTCGGCAATTCCCTGCGCCAGCTTCTGCTGAAACTCATCCGTCTTCAGGGCGGCCTCGTCACCCGGCGAAGTTAAAACACCGACTTCAATCACAACACCGGGTATGGCCATGCCGCGAAACAACAACAAAGGCATTGGCCGCGCGGCACGAACCTCGCCGCCTGTCTTGGCGGCCAGCGATTCAGCCAGAGCCTTTCCCGCCCGTGCGCTGGTCTCAACCCATGAAGGTGGCGCAGACGGCGCGGCACCCGCCGGTGTCGTGGTAACATCGGGCTGGCGGGGGTAATACACCTCGCAACCCTGAGCCTTGGAGGCATAGCTGGCACCACCGTGCAAACTCACAACCAGCGCGGCCTTCTCCACACTCGCAAAATTGATTCGATTGCGATACGCCACATCCCGGTCATCGTCGCGGGTGGTGATCACCCGCACGCCGGGCACACCCTTTAGCCCTTGTTGGACTTTCTTGGCAATCGCCAGTGTCAGGTCTTTTTCCACAAGACCGCCCACCCCTACGCAACCGGTGTCACTTCCACCATGGCCCGGATCAATAACCACCACCACCCCGGACTCTGCAGGGGGCGCGGCGGGCGAGGGTTCCCCTTCCGTCGAAGCGGCAGGTGGTAGTGGGGCCGCAGGAGGAGCTTCTCCCTCAGAGACCGCAGGAGGCAGAGGGGGTGCGGCGGGGGAGGGTTCTCCCTCCGCAGGCGGCGAAGGTGGGGGAGGCGCGGGCGCAGGTACATGTCCCGCCAGTTGTGCCTCCGATTCATCAGGGTTTTCTGCGGGCTGGCTCGGCGCGGAGGGCGGCTGAATGGGCGTCTGCAGGGGAGATTGCGCCGGTTTCTGCAAGGGGGGCTGAGCATTGGTACCGGGGGTGCCCAAGGCCGCCTGAAATCCGGAGGTGAAAAAAGCCGACACATCGCTCGCTGCGATTAGCACATCCGAATCGTAGCGAAGCACAGGGTGCTGCAATTGAAAACTTCCCGCCGGAGCGGAGACTTGGGTGCTGTTAACCCCGAGGGCGGCGGACTTCCCCAAGAAATCCATATGCCACAGCCCATCAGCCTCTCGCAGCCCTGCGCCCAGCTGGCGCGCGGCGGAGGTCAATGACACATAGGCAATTCCTTGGGCATCAAAACTGGGAGGGGTGGCCGTGCGCCACTCTTGTCCAACCTGTATGGTGACAGAAAAAGGGGTGGTTTGCGCTTGGGCAAGGAATGGAAAAACCAGCACCACGAAACACAGGCAAACAACACCCGCCGTTCCATTGCCCGCCTTCGTTATTGACATCACCCGCAAGGCCATTCTCCAAGGCTCACGCCGTTACCTAGGACACCCCGATACGGCGTCCAGACACCATCAAAACCCGGTGGAACCTCGGAATTCGCGCAACTCAAAGCCTCGCGAGCCGCCATACCTCGCTACCGGGAACCTAGTCTTTTTGTCGTCTCTGATCCAAAGCATGCCGCACATTCTGGTGATACTGCGCCACTTCCACCTGCTTGCGTTCACCGAGGTGGATGTTCCGCTGCGCAATGGCCACCTGCGTGTTCAGTTTTTCGAGACAAGCCTGACAAAGTCGCTTGCTCGCGCTGATCGCAGGCGCGCCACATCGTCCGCAGCGAACAACGTGCCCCTCAAGCTCCGTCGCGCAAGCGATTGCCCCTTGATCTATCAATCGCAAAACCACCTGAATATTCACGCCGGTCATTTCAGCCACCTGTTCAGCGTTCAGATTTGGATTTTCTTCCAAACTTTCCCGAACCGCTTCAGCGTCCTGATCCTCGGCTGGCAGGCAGACAGGGCATACCACCGTGTGTACCTTGTTAAACATCTTGTTGCACCGCGGACACTTGGATAGAGGCATTACGTCCATCTCCTGTTCAGGGTGGGATGGCCGAATCATCCTGGCCATCCGACAGCAACCCAGTTACGCTCCGCAAGGATTGCCGGAAAACTCGCGGCAACCCTCACACAAGACACCACCCCCAATACCGACCAGCCCAGTAAGCCTCCACCCGATATTCATCATAACAGAGGCCCCGGCTGGGCGTCAATCGACTTCTGAGGCACTATAGCACTTTCCGCGCAGTCCAGCAGACCTAAGAGAACACGAGATCCTGCCCGTCTGCACGATACTTGATGATCTGAACAGGCTCAAGGGTCACCAGCCCATCCCGAAGCATATCATCCAGCAAGGGCATGAAAGTATCAAGCTTTTCCTTGCTGTCGACAAACTCGATGATCAGCGGAAGGTCTTCCGAGAGGCGCAAGATTTTCGCGGTGTGCAGTCGGCTCTTGGCTCCGAAGCCCATGGGGCCGCGCAGAACCGTTGCACCGGCGAGATGAAGCTCTCGGGCCTTGAGCACGAGTGCCTCGTAAAGCGGCATTCCATGCCAGCGGTCGCTCTCGCCGAGAAAGATGCGCAATAGGTATCCATTTTCGGGGATCTTCATGGCACTATACTCCATACAGGGATTGCGACACGCGGAACCCAATCCAGACTGCCAGCAGGCCGAGCACATTGCTCAGCATGACGTTGGCGATGGCATAGACCGCCTGTCCATTATTAAGCAGCGAAACCGTCTCCCAACCAAAGGCGGAAAACGTCGTAAAACCACCCAGAACACCCACCACCAGCAGCAGCCGGTATTCATCCCGCACCAGAAACGGCCCCATGAGGATGGGGGCCAAGGCACCGATGGCGAGACACCCGACAAGATTGACGGTGAGTGTGCCCACAGGAAACAGCACCGCAGCGCGTTGTTGAACCCACCCTGCCAGCAGGTACCGCGCCACCGCCCCTGCGCCACCGCCCGTCGCCACCAACATTAGCTTCCACATATTTACAAACCCTCCTCTCTAAGCGTACCAGAAAAAGGCGAGATTGTGAAACCCCTCCACCAAACGGATTCATTCGCACTTTGACCCCGTCTGCGCTACAATAGGGCGAGCGAAAACTATCGCCTTCTGCTATACTGGGCGAAAAGGAGACAGCCGTGCCCGCAAAGCGAGTACTGATCGTGGACGATGATTCTATCGCGCGTCTATTCGTGCAAGCCGTCATGGAGAACGCCGGTTGGCAAACGCTCGAAGGATTCGACGGGCGGGAAGCGGTGGAGTTGGCGGAGTCGGAGCAACCGGATCTCATCATACTGGATATTGCCATGCCGGTGATGGACGGGCTTGAGGCTTTTCAGACATTGCGCAAGACGACCTCCACTGCGCACATCCCGATCATCATGCTCACCGGAATTAACGAGGACAGCGAGACCCGATACACGCCGGAATCCATGGAGAGCGTTTTCGGGGTGGAACGCCCCGAAGGATTTGTCGACAAGCCTGTGGATGCCGATTTTCTACTAAACTCTGTCATGGGAATCATGGGTTGATGGCCGATTACGAATTGGTGCTCTGCCGCCCCGATGGGGTTGGGGAACGATACCGGATCACGGAGAGTGGGCTGCGCATTGGACGCGGTACCGAAAATGACGTGATTCTCTCTGACAAGCTCGCCTCGCGGCGACACGCCCGCATTTTTCGCGAGGGCAACGCCCTCATCATTCAGGATCTCGATTCACGAAACGGGGTCGATGTGAATGGGGCGCGTGTGATGCGCGCCGAGATGGTGGAAGGGGACAAGATCCGCATAGGAGACGTGGTCTTCCAGCTCATTCGCAGTGTGGGGTCGAACATCGGACAAAGCGTCATCGACGAGGAAAAGGCACGAGCCTTGCACGAATCCATCCTGAGCGAAGGCGGGGGCGGACGACTCGCGGTCTTGTACCAAGCCGCCAAACTTCTCGGGACGGTCTTCGACATTGACGAACTGCTCCGGGAAATTCTGGCGTTGATATTCGCGGCGCTACCGGTTCGACGGGGTTTTATCATTCTCTGCCGCGAGGGGGAGGAACCCGAGATTCACGCATCCCGCTCGCTGGAGCGGGGCGAACAGGGTCCGCCGCTCAGCCGCACACTCATACACCATGTGTTCACCCAAAAAAGCGCGATGCTGACCACGGACGCCCAGGATGACAGTCGCTTCGATCAGGCCGCCAGTGTTTTCGGCCACCAGATTCATTCCGCGATGTGTGCGCCCCTCCGGGGCCGTCAGGATCTTGTCGGTGCCATCTATGTTGATTCCGGCACAACCCCCCGTCCCTTCACAAACGATGATCTGGGCTTGCTCACCGCCATCGCGCAGGTGGTCGGGGTCGCGGTAGAAAATGCCCGGCTGTATAACGAGAACGTCCAGCGCGAGCGTCTCGCAGCCATCGGCCAGGCCACGGCGGGCCTCGGCCATTGCGTGAAGAATATCCTCACCGGCATACGCGGCGGGAGCGAGTTTATCGACATGGCCATACGCGAGGACAACATCAAGTACCTCAAGTCCGGTTGGCCCATCATGTCGCGTTCGGTCGACCGAATCGAGATGCTCGTCATGAACATGCTGACCTTCTCCCGCGACCGGCAGCCGGAGCGTTCAGTCACCGATATCGGCATGCTGATACGCGATGTGTTTGCCGGTCTGCAAATCCGCGCGGAAAAGGTCAAGGTGGAACTCGATTCTTCTGGTCTGCAGGCCGGGCGCATCGACGTGGATCCGCACGAAATTTTCCGGGTCATCCAGAACCTGACCCTTAACGCTATCGAGGCCTGCGAGCGGCGCGGTGGGCGTGTTTCAGCCACGTGTGTCTACGATCCTGAAGGTTGCACTTTCGCGATTGCGGACACCGGTGAGGGCATACCCGCCCACATCGTGCCGCGCCTGTCTCAGGCCTTTGTGACGACCAAAGGTTCCTCAGGAACCGGCTTGGGCCTCGCCTGTACCTACAAGATCATCCACGAGCACGGGGGCTCGGTCTCGGTCGACACCGCCGTCGGACGCGGGACGACCTTTACCATCCAACTGCCGCACGTCGGCACGCAGGGGCGGGTTACGGCGCAGGGTTATCTATAGGTGGGCGCAGCGGCCAGTGCGTCCGCACAAAGTCTCGGGCCTCTTCCTCGCTGACGATGCAACCCTCCAACTGCGCGTCCTCCAATTGCTGTAGCATCTCCGTAAACAACGGTCCCGGCGTGTACCCCATCTGCTTAAGGTTGTGCCCCGTCATCAAAGGCGTGGGCCGCAGCTCTTCCTCACCCATCGCATTCCGAAGAGACTCAAGCGCGTCAACGTGCGAAACATCCCCGTGACTCGCGCGACCGTCCATGCGCGCCAAATCGGCCAGCGCGGGGAAACCCGGTTCCCGCAGGAAACGCTTGCGCTTGCTTTCCCGCATCTCTGGCACCTTCACCAGACGCATGTGTTGGCCCACCATCCAGACGGCCTCTTCAATGACGCCATTGGAAAACCGCAATCGCCGCAGAATATCCTCCGCCATCCGCGCACCTTCCTTGTCGTGAAGATTAAAACGGATGCGATCCTCAAAGGTCTGGGTGACCGGCTTGCCCACATCATGCAGCAGTGTCGCCAGTGCCAGCGGGAGGGTGGCCCCGTGCAGCTGCGCGATGCAGGCCATGGTATGCTCAAAAACATCCCCCTCGGGATGAAAAATCTCCGGCTGCTCCACCCCTTTCATCGCCGCAATTTCCGGTAGCACCACCGCCAGCAGACCCGTGCGCTCCAGAATGCGGAAGGCCGTCTCCGCCGCACCGTCCAGCAGCATCTTCGATAGTTCGTCCCGGATGCGTTCCGCGCTGATACGCAGCAATCCTTGCGCATGCTCCGGCATGGCGGCTTCGGTCTCCGGTTCGATCACAAATCCCAATCGCGCCGAGAACCGGGCCGCACGCAAGAGCCGAAGATAGTCTTCCTTGAAACGCGCATGCGGGTCGCCCACCGCGCGGATAATCCCGGCGCGAAGGTCGGCCTGCCCTCCGACAAAGTCCAGCACCTCTCCCGTCAACGGGTCGAGAAAAAGCGCGTTGATGGTGAAATCCCGGCGCAGCGCATCCTCGCGCGCATCGGAAAACGAGACCGCACTCGGATGACGGCCATCGAGGTAGGGGCCATCAGAACGGAAGGTCGCCACCTCAAAAGAACCCTCGGGAAGCATCACCACACTCACCCCAAACGCCGCCCCAGTCTCGATGGTGGCGTCGAATAACTCCCCAATCTCCACTACATGCGCGCTGGTGGCAATGTCATAATCGCAGGGCGTGCGACCCAGCAGAAAGTCCCGCACACACCCCCCCGCCCACAGCGCCTGATGACCGGCGTCCCGTAATTTTGTGCAGATCTCGCGTGCAGCGCGTTCCTGCTCAGGAATTGGCTGTTCCATCCTTGGGGGCCTCTTTCTCGGCTGTGCGCGGCTTGGCGGCGCGGCGGCGACGACGCAGCACCACGGAATAACCCCACGAAACCGCGAGTAGCACCGCCGCAGTGGCACCAAAGGTGGCAATCTGGTGAAGCGGCGAGAGCTGCCAGAAATAGAGGTAGGTGCGAACCATCACCACCCCGAAGAGGAAGAGCGCGCCCCAACGGTAACGCCCCTCGCGGAAGATGAACCCGCATGCAAACAGGGCGACTGCCAGCAAGAGCAGGTACAGCAGAAACTCATTATCCGACGCCCAATGACTCAAGCCCAGCGCGCCCATCCACACCAGCACTGCCGTCAACAGGGTGCGCAACCCGTTTTCCAGATGGGAGGGAGGAGCCTGAATGCGCTGCAGCCACGCGAAAAAGCGTTCCGATAGCACCAGCATCCCGAGATACAACATAAAATACGGAACGAAGTCCGCATCCTTCGTCACAGGGGCACTCGCGTCATACACGGACCGGAAAAACACCGCCGAAGCCATACCAGCCGCCAGCAGACCCGACGCCTTGATTCCCGGATAACGCGCCACTGCACCAGCAAGCAGCAGACCCGCACCCAGGGCCGCTTGCGCCGCCGGTTGCATCACGGGCGGCAACTGACGGGCGAGTAGAATAGTCAGCAACAGCGTCGCTGCAAGGTATGGTACTGCGGCCACCCCGTAATGTTCCCACACGGCCTCAGGGTGCCGGAAGCGGCGCAGATAACTCTCCCACGCATACGCACCCACATACGTGAAGCCCGCCAGAAAAACCGTCAAGGCCACAAAATCGGGCTGTTGCTCAAAGCCGGGAACCTCGCGCCAAAGAAAGACGTAGTAACAAAGATGCCCCGCCGCGCCAAGCAGCACGCTGGCAAGTTCGATCTGCGGCGTGCGCAGGACGAGGCCAAGACCGCCCAGTATCGCCGCCTCCCCTGCCAAAAGAAAAGGCAGGGCCGGGTCTTCTTCCAATTCCATAATGGTGATGGCCAGCAGCAACAAGACCCCGACCGCCGCATGAATGATGGCCATCGTCGGGCCACGCAGATCAAGCGCCGTGTCCGCCAGAAACCATTGCCCGCTCGTGGTGCGTTGAGAGGGTCGCAACGGTCGCACATGACGCTCGTAATACCACGCGACAACCTGAAACATCAGTGCAACACCACCGGCGCAGAACCAATTCGCGGGCATCGAATAACCGAAAGCGCGTACCTCACCCGCCATCTTTACTGACAGAAGTGCGCCGAGGAAGGTCACCACCATCAGACCCAGCTCTAGCACCTTAAACGCGACAATGCCGCTGCGGCGGTAGGAGAACGCCAGTCCGAGACACTCGATCGACATGGCCAGCAGGAAGATCTCACCCCGTTCCGACCAATACGCCTGCAGGGCCAGCGTGTACATGATGACCGTCTTGGCCATGTAAATCTGAAACAGGTAATTTCGCTTTGGCCCCGTGGTTTCCGCGAGTACGGAAAAGAAAAGTAGCAACGTACCCACCCCGGCACGAAACATCCACTGCTGCTCAGGGTACTGACCGCGCACCGCGACATAGGAGAGCACAAGGAACACCGCCGAGTTTACACCGGACATCGGGGCTACCGTGCGCCGATATTCCCCCGTCTTCCGTGCGTCCACCACGCAAGTCAATGAGAACAACACATACGAAAGCGTCAGGAATCCATTGGATAACCAGAAATACTCCGCATCGGAAATAGTAAGCCCGGCGGGCTTCCGGAAGAAGAAGAAAATGTAGGTGAGATGCGAGGCAATCAGCGCGCCCCACGAAAAAAGAATCCAGCGGTGCGCGTAATGGAACAGGAACGTGGCCACAGCCAGTACGCCGCACGTCAGCAGCGCATGCAGCACATTTTCGAGGGCCGGGGCCCGCGTGCAACTCACCACCACCGTGTAGTACGCCAGAAACAGACCGAGTCCCGCTACCGTCTGGCTTCGTCGCCAATGCGCCACCAGAACCAAGGCAGCCAGACTACAAGTGACCAGTCCGACCCCCAGCCACGGCGTTCGCAGGAATGCGACGTCCAGCTTCATCTGGTCAATAAAGAACACCGCATAGGTGGTAAAGTAAAACCCCGCCAAGCCGCAACCCAGCACCGCTTCCGCGAAAAAATCCTCCCGCTTGCGATGGAACAAACCGTACGCCGAAAATAGAATCGCCAGCGCATAGCCGATGCCCACTTTCTGCAGGGGGCCGATGGCGTCCGTTTGGAAGGTGGTGCGCGCCGCCAAGGCAAGCGCGGTCATCAATGCCAAAGCCGCCAGACGGCTCAGCCACACCGCGCCAATTCGCGCCTCGAGAAGCTCCGGCGATTCACCGGCCAGTACATGATCCACCCCGCGACGCATCTGTTCCACAAGAACCGGCCCCGCTGACCGCATCCCCTCGCGCTCGTGGGTTGATACCCGCGCTTCATCCTCGGCCGCTTCGGCCTCTGCGGATGCGGCGTCCCGATCCCGACCGGCCATCAGTTCGGTGACCAAGCCCGTCAGGTGTTCCACTTGCGCTTCAAGTTCGCGTATACGCCGATCCGGTTCCATGGGATGCCGTTTCCAATCCGGTAGGGGGACTTCTGACGAGCATTCTACCGCTTGGAGGGGATACTTTCCAAAAGAAAAGCGAAGCAAACGCTGCAATGCGAAAAAATACCGAAAAAACCGCATTCAGGAGCTCCGATTTCTGCGCGCAACCATAATTCCGCCAACATTTTGCAGATGGAAGCCTTCTTGTGGTATACTTGGTTGTCTTACGCCGGTTTTCGCCGTGCGCCACCCCTGCATTTCTGAACAAGATAGGACTGTCATGACATCGATAGACAAAATCCGGAATCTCGCCATCGTCGCTCACATCGACCATGGAAAAACCACCTTGATCGACAGTATTTTCCGGATGACCCAAGTTTTTCGAGAGAACCAACGCGTCGTGGAGCGCGTCATGGACAGCAACGAGCTGGAGCGGGAACGGGGCATCACCATCCGCTCAAAGCACTGCACGGTGGAAGCACACGGCCATCTCATCAACATCATTGACACCCCCGGTCACGCCGATTTCTCTGGCGAGGTCGAGCGCGTGCTGTCCATGGTGGATTCCGTGCTGCTGCTGGTGGACGCCAACGAAGGCCCCATGCCGCAAACCCGCTATGTCACCATGCGCGCCCTGCGCATGGGACTGCGACCCATCGTCCTCATCAACAAAGTAGACCGCCCCAACGCCAATCCCGCCAAGGCTCTCGACGAAACCTTTGACCTCTTCGTCGAATTGGGTGCCACCGACGAGCAATGCGATTTCGCCGTGCTCTACGGCTCGGGGCTGGACGGATGGTTCGTGCGCGACCTGGAACATGATGAACGCAACGGCATGGAACCGCTCTTCGAGACCATCGTCTCCCATGTGCCCGCCCCCAAGGGTGATCCTGAAGCACCCTTCCTCATGCAGGTGAGTACCCTCGGTTGGCGCGACCACATCGGCCGTACTGGCACAGGCCGAATCCTGCAAGGCAGTCTCAAACGCCTCGAACCCTTCCAGCGCTACACCACCAGTTGGGTCGGCGACAGTCTGCTTGAGCTGATGGACGGCAATCAGGATCGCGACTGGGAAGTCACCGGCGCCGAAGCAGACCGCCCCACCTACCTCTGGGTTACGCGTGGTCTTGAAAGCGTCGCGGTCGATGAAGTCACCACAGGCGACATCGTCACCATCGCCGGCCCCAAAGATATCAATATCGGCGACACCATCGCCTCCTCCGAACTCGTCGATCCCGCGCTTCCGCCCCTCGACATTGAAGAGCCCACAGTGTCCATGCTGTTCCAGGCCAATACCGGCCCATTCGCAGGAAAAGAAGGTACCGCCGTTACCCTGCGCCAGATTCGCACCCGGCTCGAACGCGAGCTGCGTACCAATGTGGCCTTGCGCGTCGAACCGCTTTCCGACACCGATGCCATCAAGGTCTCGGGTCGCGGCGAATTGCACCTCGCCATTCTCATCGAAGAAATGCGCCGCGAAGGCATGGAACTGTGTGTGTCGCCGCCCGAAGTCATTCTGCGCCGCGATTCCCACGGACACCTGCTCGAACCCTATGAAACCCTGAGCATCGATGTGCCGCTGGAATTCCAGGGAACCGTCATGGAGAAGCTCTCGCGCCGCAAAGGCGAATTGCGCGACATGCACAACTCGGGCACGGGCATTATCCGGCTCGAATTCCGCATCCCCACCCGCGGACTCATCGGCTATCGCAACGACTTCCTCACCGACACCCGCGGACTCGGCATCATGTCCTCCCGCTTTACCGGATACGCCTCCTGGGCAGGTGACATCGCCGCCCGCAGTCGCGGCTCCATGGTCGCCATGGAAACCGGCGAAGCCACCCGCTACAGCATCGAGAACCTGCAAGAGCGCGGCACCCTGTTTGTCGCCCCCATGGATTCCGTCTACGAAGGCATGATCGTCGGCGAAAGCTCGCGCCCGGGTGACTTGCCCTGCAACCCCGTAAAGCGCAGGGCCCTCACCAATCACCGTGCCGCCGGTAAAGATCACAGCGAAGGCCTCGACGTGCCCCGCCGCCTGACCCTCGACACCGCCCTCGAATGGATCGCCCCCGACGAACGCGTCGAGGCAACCCCAAAAAGCATCCGAGTGCGCAAAAGCCTCCTCGCCCTCGAAGACCGCAAGCGCGAAGAAAAACGCCGCGCAGCAGGCTGACCCCCCCCACAGAGCTCGCAACAATGTGCCGCAGACATTCCTGTCTGCGCGCGGATTCCCCCCCACCGTGCCGCAGACATTCCTGTCTGCGCTCCTCCCGCCGTGCCGCAGACATTCCTGTCTGCGCCGCTACTGCTTCCCCGCGCTTGCCGCAGCATCAAAGGCATGCTATGCTTCTATCCTGCGGACTGAATGGAATGTCCGCGCGGGTACAGGTTCCTACGTGAGGGTCTCCAGTCATGTCATTGCGCTTGAACGGTGTGGATGCCGCCGTCGTCGCGGTCTATCTCGCGGTGGTGCTGGTTCTGGGCACGTTGATGAAACGACGCGCCGCCAAAAACCTCAGCAGCTATTTCCTCGGTGAAAACCAACTGCCCTGGTGGGCACTCGCCATGTCCGGCAGCTCCTCCTACTTCGACATCACCGGCACGATGTGGATCGTGAGTCTGTTCGTCACCATGGGCCTCAAGGGAATGTGGGTGCAATGGATCTGGGGTTTCATCATCCCCGTCTTCTACATGGCCTACATGGGCAAATGGATCCGGCGTTCCGGCGTCATGACCGGCTCCGAATGGATGACCACCCGCTTTGGCGACGGCCCTGCCGGTGCCCTGGCCCGCGCCTCCTACACCCTCTACGCCGTGCTCACCATCACCGCCTTCCTTGCCTATGGCGCGACCGGCATGGGCAAATTCGGCGCGGTCTTCCTGCCCTTTTCCGAACACACCTGCGCCATCCTCATCCTCGGCGTGACCGGGCTCTACGTCATCGTTGGCGGTTTCCACGGCGTCGTACTGGTCGAGATTTTCCAGACCATCGTGTTGAGTGCTGGTGCCCTGCTCATCGCCTATCTCGGCTTCCGCCACGTCACTCCCGAAGCACTCGCGGCCAAAGTCCCCACCGAATGGCACACGCTCACCCCCGCATGGAGCTTTGACTATCTCGCAGGCAGCGAATACCACCTCTTCGGCGCGCTGCTCATGGTTTGGGTCGTCAAGGGCTTGCTCCTCAGCCTGTCCGGGCCCGAACAGCTTTATGATTTCCAGCGTTTCCTCGCCGCGAAAAACCCTCGCGACGCGGCAAAGCTCGGTGCCTTGTGGGGTGCCATACACACCGTGCGCTGGCCCATGGCCATGGGTCTGGCCGCCATGGGAATCGTCGGCCTCGCCCAGACCGGCGATCCGGAAAAAGTGCTCCCCGCCGTCATTCAAGACATGCTCCCCACCGGTATTCGCGGCGTGGTCTTGGCCGCCCTCCTCTCCGGATTCCTCGCCACCTTCAATTCCACCGTGAACGGCGGCGCAAGCTACATCGTCAAAGACATCTACCACGCCTATCTCAACCCCAAGGCCACCGAGCGGCAGCTGGTGCTCGCCAGTTACGTTTCATCCGCCCTGCTCGTCATCCTCGGCATCGCAGCAAGTTTTGCCGCCGCCTCCATCGACCAGATGTTTACCTGGATTATGGGTACACTGGGCGCGGGCGTGCTCATGCCCAACGTGCTGCGCTGGTATTGGTGGCGCATCAACGGCTGGGGCTACGCCGTCGGCAGCATCTCCGGCATGGCCCTCTCACTCGCCCAGGCACTGCTCCCCGCCGCCAAACTCCTCCCGCTCTACATCACATTCCCCGCCATTGCTGGAGCCGTGTGCATCATCACCGTGGTGGTAACCCTGCTCACCCGCCCCACCGAACAGCAAGTCCTCCTGCATTTCTACAACACCGTGCAGCCCGCCGGATTCTGGGGCCCCATCGCCAAACAAGTGAACCGCCCCGAAATCCCCCGGCAATTCCGCAAAGACCTCGTCAACGTCATCATCGGCATCCCCTGCCTCATCGGACTCTGGATGTCCCCCATATTCCTCGTACTGCATCGCTACGATGAATCCCTGTTCGCCGCCGCAGTCTCCGCCTTCACCGCCATGCTCCTCTACAAAACCTGGTACCAACAACTTCCCAGCGCCGAAGAATAAAAAGCACGGAGGTAGGATTAAGCTCACCCTGCAAGGAATTCATATATGGTTAGAATCATAACTTTCTTGACACTAACGCTTTTTTCCCTGCCTGCTGCTGCTGGCTCCGATGCGCCTTGGGCCAAGCCCAGTGAACTACGCGGTAAGAAACTCATCGGGACAGGGCAGTACTCCTTGAATTCCGTCACGCCCCACTTTCTAGCGGATCATCCGGAATTCGCGGCCAAACATCCCTTCGACGGGATAGTCGTGCTTGCCCCTTTGGAAGCCCCATGGTGCGTGGCGCATGGGGCTACTGGCTATAACCTTGACGATATCGCTTGGTCCACCTGCCCCGTCCCTTATGAAGCAGTACAGGGAACTATTTCGGACTTGAACCGGGTATCATGGGCCTCACTCACCGACAACTTCCTTTCTTATCGTCTTGTCTACCACATGGAGGACCAAGACCACAGACTGGATCTCACCAGTGATGCGGATTGGTCCGCCGCAGAGCAAAATGCCGCCCTTTCCGCCCGTGTTTGCCGTGAGGCGAAGTTGAAGGGATTCTGGCTGGACACCGAACAATACGATGCATATCCGATTGTCCAGAGGTCTTATCCTTTTGCCAAAGACACTCCCGAGATCCTCCGCAAACGCGGTATGCAATGGATAAAGGCTGTTCAATCTGAATTTCTGGAGATATGCATCATCGTAACTTTCCCTTGGTCAAACGATCTGGAAGAGGCCAGTTTTCTGTTTGGGGTGAAAGACTTCTTGAACGGCGTACTTGAGGGCATTCAGGCTCCCGGCCAAATCGTCCATGGTTACGAGAATACGTTTTACTATGGCGCTGCGCCGGGCTCGCAGTATACGGCGGATGGATTTCCCGGTGACCGCAGGCGGTACCAAGGGGCGCACGACTCCATCAAACAGTGGCGCTCTTACAGCACGGATCCAGCGAAGTATGATTCAATTGTCAAGGTGGGCATGGCTGCATGGGTCGAGAGTGATCCATGGAACCTATGGCCAGGCTGGCCAAGCGGAGTTCCCCAAAACTGGTGGTCCAACGTTCCCCTGGCGCTGGCTTACAGCGACGAATATGTCTGGTGCTGGTCTGAACACACCCACTACGGCCACTCCATGGATGTCGTGAATCCCTTCTTGGCTTCGTTGACTAACCAGACATTCAATACTGGCAAAGAGGCCGTTGGGGCGCTTGATGATGATTTCTCTGCCGACCCCCTGCTGAATGGTTGGTATTTTGATTTCGACATGCTGGACATCGGGCGGAATCCTGATGGAAAGTTCCAGCTTCCTGTGCCTACACTCGACGCCGTGCCATACGCTTGGTCCGCCGGGGGCAAGATGGTTCACATACTGGGAACATGGATGACCGGATCCAAGGGTGACAAACCCGCCCGGATGGGGCTACAGCGTCGCCGGTATGTGCATCCCATTAAGCCTTTGAGCATGGCCGACAGCTTCCAGATGTCATTGGATTTCTCTGTTGATGCCTTTGGCGGTGACTCCGAAAACCCTATAGTATTAGGGTTATTCAACAGTGATTCCGGTACGAATCGCCAATCTCTTACTCTGCAAATATGCGCCCCCAAAGCCGTCACCGTCATGCTTTCAGGAGACCTGAGCACGGCTTCAGCGGATTTTGAATTGACCGAAAGTCTCGTGATTAGCACATGCTATTGCCTGAATTTTGTTTTTTGTGGTGACACCAAACATCTTTCGGCGACACTGACAGACAAGGATAGCTCAAGGGTTCTCGCCAAAGTTGTCATCCCTGTGAACCAGGCTCTGGGCACCTTCGCTCTTGATGAGGCAGGTGCAGCCCAATGTGATACCAAGCCCACAAACACCCCCTTGGAAAAGGCATACAAGTACCGTCTTCAACGTATCTTTCTGGACAGTCGAATTGAGCGGTAAACATTTACCGGCAAGGGACATTACTCCTTGTTTCTGCCTCTTCGTTAAAACGCAACCGTCCACGGGATTATGGGGGATTGAGTAGCCGCGTGGGACGGGTTGTCCGTTGAAGTCTGCCTGCACGGTCACCGTTCTCTTAACCGTTGATGCACCATAATCCTGCCCGCGACCGGGTTGGCATAGTGCGTTTACGCCGATTCTCGGTCGGTGGCACCGGGCGGGTCGATGGAGATCGCGGTGATTTCTGCGCGTTCGTCAGGGCTTAGCCGGAGGTCGAGGCAGCCGAGTGTCTCCTTGAATTGGGCAAGGCTTCGTGCGCCGATGAGGGCAGAGGTCACGTTGGGATGGCTCATGACCCATGCCGCCGCCAGGGCCGCCGGCGTCTTGGCCCTGCGGGAGGCATAGGTAATAAAACGCTTGGTGACATCGATGTACTGTTCCTTCTCATAACGACGCTGGTACATGTCAATTTCATGGAGGCGACCGGTCTGGCCGTGGAGGTATTTGCCGGTGAGCATGCCAGCGGCGAGTGCTTTGTAGGGAATGACGGCCAACCCTTCATGCGCGGCAAGGGGCAGGAGTTCGACTTCCACCTGACGCTTGAGGAGGTTGTACATCGGCTGCATCGCCACCACAGGCGCTAAATGCTGTTCGCGAGCGACCGCAATGGCCTTCATGACCTGCCATGCGGCAAAATTCGACACCGCGCAATACAGAACTTTGCCCTGCTCCACCAAGGTGTTCACCGCGTTGAGGCTTTGCGCCAGATCGGTATGTTCGTCCCAATGGTGAAGGTAGAGGACGTCAAGATAGTCGGTTTGTAGGCGCTTGAGCGAGCACTCGACTTCGAAAAGGATGTTCCGTCGCGATGAACCGCGCCGGTTCAGCGTTTCGCCCATGGGGAAATGCACTTTGGACGCGAGGATGATTTCCTGACGTTTGGCACCCATCCAGCGACCTACCATTTCTTCCGTCTTGCCTAGATTGTATACGCAGGCCGTGTCGAAGAAGTTGATGCCCAGGTCGAAGGCATGGCTCATGATGTCCCGTGACGCTGTTTCATCGGCCTCTTTTCCAAAGGTCATCGTGCCGAGGCAGAGCTCGGATACTTGCACGCCCGTGCTTCCCAGATACCGGTATTCCATGGCTATTCTCCTTCACCATCCCGAGGCTTCAGGTGGCCGCCCGTATCGATTTAAGTAGTTCAAGGGAGTCCTTGGCCAGCTTGTCGCAGTTACCCTGAAGGTCAACGTCTGAGCCCTGTCGGAATCGCAACCGCAATTGGGCGAGTTCTCGCGCCAGGGGCAGCACGCGCAACCCCATTTCATGCGCGGTATCCGCCTTCCCTTTGCCCAGCAGACGGCACAATGCGCCGTCGCAGCCGCATAGCGCGGCACTGATCTGGGTCAACCGGCTGCTGATGTCGCAGTAGCCCGGAGTGTTATAGAAGGTGTTGGTCAGCGCTTCACGAATCTGGCGGGTCTGCGCAAACTGCTCCGTATAAGAACCTTGCTTAGCCAAATGAGCCAGACTTTGGAGAGCCGCGATATCAAGGTTGAACCGTCGTGCGGTTTCCAGATCAAGGTCAATCTGTCGATGGTCGGCCCACACGGCGTTTTCAATGATGCGCTCGCGCCAACCAGTGCACACTGAGGATTCGGCAAAAAGTAGAATTGCGCTCTGACCGGGCACCATCTCAATATGGCGGGAAGACGGCAGCGAAGACCACGTTCGATGCCGGATAAAATCGCTCAGGTCGTAGGCCTCAGTACCTTGGGGCAGCGGTCCAGTCAGCGAGATGTTCACAGGGGTGACCTCGCTGGTGTCATTGCTTACAAGGTAAAGCAGGGAGAAATTCTCTCCGGCAAGCCAGTGTTCGAGAATTTGCGGCAAATGCTCGGGACAGCGCGACCGCCCATGGTGACGCGCCTCAATCTGCACGGGAAGATCGGGCCGGGGGCAGGGTGTGGCCCGAAGCAACAACGGCGCGATGGCACTCAGGCGTTCGGCCTGATGGCCGAGTTCCGCCCAGAGGTCGCTGAAGGTAAGGAAAGAACCGGTCAGCGACCGCTGACAATTACCGCCCAGCCAGATCGGGTCGTTATTGTAGGCGAATGCAAACCAGCCGCGTGCACCGGATGCAAAGGCCGTGTCAAGCATCATGCGCAATTCCGGACAGGTGTTCCACTCTGGAGTGTCCGTGGCGTACACGAACGTGGGTGCGCTCACCCACAACTGTTGCCCACGGCTGAGTGGTAGATGGGTTTTGATGAGTTGCCCGATATCCCACGGCATGTGAGACTTGAAGAAGGCCAGTCCAGACGCCGCAAAGAAGCGCGAGAACAACGGAAAAGAATTCGGTTCCCGCGTCATGATAGCCATCGGATGATTCGGATCGGCCTTTTCGATCATGCGCCGCGCTTCAAGCAGCACCGGGAACGAATGATCCGGCGGTTCGTCCTTTACCGCCCAAGCGAGCAGGGCTTTGGAGTCCTTGTACGGCGCAATACGCGTGTCCACCCACTCCTGCATCTTTTCGGGATGACCCTCGAAAAGATCCAGCGGCCACTCGTGCAGCACAAAGAAGCGGATGCCAAAATGCTCTGCCACCTTGAACATATCCACCCATTCGGCCTCCGTCACCTCCTCCGTATTCTCGACAATCACGCAATTGTGGTGGTGACGGGCAATGTCCTCGAGGGCCGCGTGCCAGTAATCCATGTAGGATATGTCCATGGTTTCAGCCATGCGGCGCGCCGAATCCGCAAGCACACAGACGCCGACCGGCATGAACTCATCCAGCAGCGGGTAATGTTTGGGCGCGTTGCCATGCTCAAGCATTTCATAATGGGGATAACAGACCTCCGCTTCCCGCCGGGACATCGTGCGGAAGCGGATGGACTGAATTTCCATGGCCTCTGTGCTTCTCGAAACGGAATACAGGCGCAGGGTCACACTATCAATGCGCTTAGGGAAACCGAAATGGGGAATCCGACGCGCGATGGTCCGCCACTCACGCGCAGGGAGCAGCCCGTCAAAATGCGATCCGCCCTCATAGTTAAACATCCACGCCGGGCGCGCCCAAGGCGTCTGGCATCGATAGGTGATCTCCACGATCGGGTAGCGCTCCATGTCGATGGGGAATCGGGAATCGTTCCCCCCTGCGGAGGTCAGCGGCACCCAGAAGCTCGGATCGTCCCGGCCGATATTGTCGATGCGGCGAACCATCTCAAAGCGGCCGGAGAAGGTCACGATTTCGCCCTCACGGCGCACCTTCGCCGGAATGTGCATCCATTCCTTTTCCGCAGGCGTATCCGCAACCATCCAACGCTCCAGATCTTCCGGACCGAAATAGATGGCGTCCAATCCCTCGGCCGTGCCGATTTCCGGCTGACCCAGGAGCGTCTTCAGATATCCAGAGTATTCATACGACATGCATTCGTCCCTTGCTGTCTAAGCCAT
>CAIZGN010000458.1 GCA_903932505.1 Candidatus Hydrogenedentota bacterium | reverse complement strand
GCAGCAGCGTCGCACACCGCCCGGATCGCCCGGATGTTCGCCAGCGTCATGTCACTGTAATGCGTCTTCGTGGACGCCATCTGCGACACCTTCGTGTTCGTGATCGTGCTCGCCGTCAGCCCCGCCACAGAACCGTTCTGCCCGGAACCTGCACCCGTGCCGATGAAGTAATTGTAGTCCTCCACCAGCGCGATATTCCGCGCAGAATACCGCGCGATCCACTGGCCCAGCGCGACGATCGAGTCCGCCTCGATTTCAGAGGGAATCCTCACCAGCCCGCCGAACTTTTCCGGCGTGAACGTCACCCAGCCGAACTGCGGGCTCTTTTCCGTCACCGTTGCCGAAGCAGCGATCAGCGTGAACGTCGGGTCAGTCGTCAACCTCGGCAGCTTCACGCTCGCAGTCCCAAGCGGGAACACAGTGCCATACTGCCGCGCAGCGCCGAACTGGCCCACCAGCTCCGCGATCTCACCCGAATACTGCACAGGCAGTGCAATATCCGAGCTCGTCAGCGCCGCCCTGGCCTCCACGCCGAGGATGTCCTTCACCAGGCCCTCGTAGCGATCCCCGCTCAACTGGCCCCGCACC
Source organism: Candidatus Hydrogenedentota bacterium (assembly GCA_903932505.1). Taxonomy (GTDB): domain Bacteria; phylum Hydrogenedentota; class Hydrogenedentia; order Hydrogenedentales; family CAIZGN01; genus CAIZGN01. Next base: position 1,780 of record CAIZGN010000458.1, on the reverse strand, counting down.
AGCCCGGCAGCCACAGCCAGGCCGCCCATGTGCCGCGCGCACTCCTCCCCCACTTGCCCCGGCCGCGCCAGCGTCCGCGACTTGAACTCAGCCTGCCGCCTCTGCAACTCCGCAAGTTGCAACTGCACGGCATTTGCCCCCTCCTTCAGCTTCAGCACATCAGCACCGGAAGCCCGGATCAGGCTCTCATGCCCCGCGATGCTCTTCTGCAACCCCTCCACACCCCCAAGCACCCGCGCCTGGAAGTCCTCAACACCCAACACAGCATTTGCATTCATACTTTTCGTTTTGAACCAACTTTGAACCGTCACTTCACACAGCCTTCAAGGCCGTTTCCAACCGGCTTAGAAAACACGCTTCACGCTGCCGCTGCCTGGCCAGTGCGTCACCAGCGGCCTTATCAGCCGCACTGGCGGTATCACGCTTTGCGCCTTCCAAGGAAATCATCTCCAGCATCTCGTCATCCATCAGCCCCGCCTTGTAGCTCCGGGCCAGCGCATTCGCATTCGCGCCAATGATGCACGCACTCAACTCCACCTGCTCCTGCTCCACATAAATCGCCCGTGGCCCATCCTGCTGGCTCAACCCAAGCTCAGCCAGTTGCTGCTGCCACGCAGTCAGTCCCTCCGCCCCATTGTCCCACGGAGTCAAAACCCGCAGCGGGAAAAACCCCACGCTCACCGCCTTCAGGTATCCAGCCTCAGTCATCCGCCATCCAAGCTGCGCCAGCTTGTTCTCCGCCACATCAATCGCCCACTGCACAGTCTCCACCAGTCGGCTCCCCGCCACCTTGAAATCCACCACCCGTCCCACCAGCTTGTCCAGGCAATCGTAATTGTGGCTGTCCACGAACGGCGCATTCCTCGCGAACCGCGAAAACCGCCACCCGCTCGCCCGGATCACCTCCCGGTAGGAATCCACCGTCTCATCACTCGCCACGTATTCAACGAGGCCCGTCTTGGCATCCAGCACCCGCACCTCAGGGTGCAACACACGTTTCAGCATGCTCATAAAATATCAACTTAGCTGGTAGCGCACATGGCCCCTCAGCATCTCCTTCACCATCGGCAGCAACTCGAGCTTCCCCAGCCCGCTCGCCGTCCCCTCGCCCGAAAGCAACCCCGTCCCAAGCCGGTCCCGCGCACCCCACACAGCCTCACACTGCAGCAGGAACGCCGCCCTCAGATCATCCGGCAGATACACCGCACCCACCGGCCCCAACGCAGGGAATCCCGCATCCTCAGGCTCATTCGTTTCAAACCAGTAACCCCCGGTCCACACCACCCGCACCTGCAAAAGCTCCGTCCCAAGCACACCCGCAAACCGGATCACCCCCGCAGCCGGATGCGTGCTCCACGGCTCACCCGTCGCCGCGTCCCAGGCATCCGCATCCGAAAACCGCGTCGTCACACTCGCCACAGACACCAGCGGATACCTCGGCAGCACGTAATGCGCACGGTCCCCCGTGAACACCACATCCGCCCCTGCCAGGTAAGCCAGCTTTCGATTACAGAACACATCGAACAACCCGGCCACCCCAAGCCCGATCGCAAGAATCACCCCGTCGAACCGCGATTCACCTGCCAGCGAACCCGCCAGCAAATGCCTCTTCAACACATCCAAATTGCTCAACCCTGCATTCATAATTTTATCCGAGCGATGGGGTCAGTCCTCATCTGTTGAGACCGGCCCCCGCCGGTCTTAACAGTGACCGGACTGACCCCTCGCGGGAAATCGGTCAACGCCCTCGCGCCTTCCCTCGAGCGATGGGGTCAGTCCT
>CAIZGN010000457.1 GCA_903932505.1 Candidatus Hydrogenedentota bacterium | reverse complement strand
GGTGGACTTCTCTTTTGTTTTCTGCGCTGGGGATGACGATTGTGGAGTCAAAGGGGCTCTTCTTGATGAGCCCTTTTTTGACTCCATAGCTGAGCATACCTTTGATATGGATCAGGGTCAATTGCAGCGAATTGGGACTGAGTTCGTTCTTTCGCTTCTCCTTAAAGGCTTGGATCAGAGCGGGCGTGATTTCCCATATGTAGCGCTTTTTGATGAAGGCCAGGAAGGCCTGCCAACTGAGGCTTTGCCCCGTGATGGTTTTTTCGGATTGCCCTGCTTCACGCTTCAGCGCGAAAACCTTCTCGGTGAAGGCCTTGATCGATATCTTCGCGTCCTGCCGCTTCGCGTTATTCTGCTTTTGCTTTTCGTCGTAGACTTTCTTCCACTTGGCGATTTCATCGGACTTGCATTTTTGTTCCAGCTCCCCTAGCTTCAGGTGGATATCCAGATTGGGAAGAATGACGATGATGTTCGCGGTGGGTACGTCGGGATTTTGGGGAACGGCTTTGATAGCGTTGTCCCGCTGAAAAAACTGCCACGACTGTTTCCGCTGTTGCTCGATCGGCAAATGCGCTACCGTTTCGATTGCAGATTTCGCTGCCTGCTTCAAGAGTGATTGTTCCTTGGTCAGGCCCATCTTCTCTTCAAGCTTCTTCACGTAGAGGGCGTTGGCCAGCTGCTGGGACTCCGCCTCATCCTCCGTAAAGGAATACTGTTTCGTCTTGCCGTTTTCCTTGCGGAACCAGCACCACTTCCGTCCATGCTTGCGGAGCATTGGGTGATCGTTTATCATTGGCTTGTGCCTTTCCATTTTTCCAGTGCTAACTTCTGGTCACTGGTTTACGGGTTAGCACACAAAAATCGCGGTTTGCAAGTTTCTAAAAACAGTCACAAGTCTTTGCGGTATAACGTGTTACAAGACATGCGAGGATAATGGTATCCCTACTTATTATAGGGACTGAGGTGGGATTCTTCAATAAAATGTGATCTTGTCCCGAATTCTTGAGGTTTGTGTCGAAAAAATCTATGCACTAGAGAACAATCGAACAAGGATGACGACCATGAATCGACGACATTTTCTTCAGAAATCCGTTTTTGCGGGGTCGACACTGCTGGCCCCCAGTTTTTCGATCGGGGCCGCTGGTGCGAATGCTCGTATCGGGGTGGCCATTGTGGGTATTCATGACCGGGGTATGGATCTCGCTCAGGAGTGTGCGCGGATTCCCAATGTCGACATCCGCTATCTGGCGGATCCTGACAGTCGCCTGTTTGAAGAGCGGTTGAAAATGATTGAGGGTTGGGGACGACCCCGGCCGAAATGCGTGCAGGATTTCCGTTCGCTTCTGGACGATCCGGACTTGCATGCGATATTCATCGCGACGCCCGACCACTGGCACGCGCTGGCGACGATATTGGCGTGTCAGGCGGGGAAGGACGTGTATGTGGAGAAACCGACTTCGCACAATGTCTGGGAGAGCCGGAAGATGGTGGAGGTGGCGCGCAAGTACAACCGGGTCGTGCAGGTGGGAACACAAAACCGCAGTGCCGAGTATTGCCAACAGGCGGTGGATTATGTGCGGTCGGGCAAGCTTGGTGATGTGCACTTCATCCGTATCATGAACAGCAAACAACGCGAATCGCTCGCCCCGGCAGTAAATACCGCCCCCCCCGAAGGTGTAGATTACAATCTCTGGCTCGGTCCCGCGCCGGAACGCCCCTATAGTGCGAGTCGTTTTCATTACAACTGGCACTGGTTTTGGGACTATTCCGGGGGGGACATCATCAACGATGGGGTGCATCAGATTGACCTTGCGCGGTGGGTGGCAAACCGCACGGTGCCGAAGGCGGTGAGTTCGACTGGGGCGACCTATGTGCTCAACGATGGTCGAGACACCCCGGACACACAAACGGTGACATGGGAGTTTGAAGGGCTGACGATGGTGCTCGAGCAGGCGCTGTGGACGCCCTTTTTGAAAAAGGTGCCATTGGATAAGCGGGATTCCGGGCAGATGCCGAACTGGACGTTTGACGGCACACGCATCGAGGTCTACGGCACCAAACAGTTCATGTTCTTTGGTCGCATGGGTGGGGGATACCAGATCTTTGATGCGGACGGCAACAGCGTCGCGCAGCAACCCCGCAAGTTCGCACCGGCTTGCACGGCGCATGTCGGAGAATTCATTGAGTGTGTGAAAAGTCGAAAGAAACCCAGTGCGGATATCGAAGAGGGACACTACTCTACCGCGTTGGCCCATTATGGCAATATCGCTTTTCGGGTTGGTCGGCGCCTGCACTTGGATGAGACGAAGGAATGTTTTGTGGGAGATGACGAAGCGCAGCCCTTGCTGAAGCGGGGCGGTCGTGAAGGTTTCACGGTACCCGATAGCGTCTAAGAAGAGGAGAAGGAGCATGAATCGACGAAGTTTTCTAGGGCATTCGGCGCTTCTGGCCGGTGCCACCTCGCTGACCGGGCTTTCACCCGCCCCGTCTCCTCCGATTCGCTGCGTCGTTCTTGGTATCAATCACGCGCATGCGCTGGATCTTCTCGGGGTGCTTCGAAAATCGAAGGACTACGAGGTCGTTGGCATCCACGAACCGGACGAATCGGTTCGCAAGGCGGTGATGGGGGAGAGTGTGGTGGCGGGACTGCCCTGGCTCTCCAAAGACGAGGCGCTGGGGGATAAGGGTGTGCAATTGGCGGCGATAGAGAGCGACGTGCCACGCTTGCTGGATTTTGCCCAAGCCGCCGTTTCGGCCGGAAAGCACATCCATCTCGACAAGCCCGCCGGAGTGTCACTCCCGCAGTTTAAGGCCATTCTGGACGATGCTGAGCGCCAGAAACGCATTGTTCAGATGGGGTATATGTTCCGCTACAACCCCGGTTTCGATATTCTCCGCCAGATGGTGCGTGAAGGGCGTCTCGGGGAGATACACTCGATTCATGCCAGTATGTGCACGAAACTACCCGATGATAAGCGAAAAATCAAGGCTTTTCATCCCGGCGGGATGATGCTGGAATTGGGAAGCCATCTGATTGACATGATTTCTTTGCTGTTGGGGGAACCC